>JAAZEC010000128.1 GCA_012512495.1 Erysipelothrix sp. | reverse complement strand
TATGCCATTGAAAAAATCAAACCGGGCTCACCTTATGAACAACTGATCATGGACAATTCGAGGAGTGCATAGACTTGATTTATTTAGACAATGCCGCAACATCACCCGTACATCCTGAAATCCTGAGCTCTTATCAGGAACTTTTAGCTAACAGCTTTGCGAATAGCGAATCGATCTATGATCTGGGTTTCAAAGTCAAAAGGCAATTAGAAAAAGCTCGGCAAATCATTGCTGGTTTTTTTAATGTTAAGAGCAACGATCTGTTGTTTACCTCCGGTGCTTCCGAGGCCAACTCCATGGCCATCAAGGGCTATGCCTTTGGCAACCGTAGCAAGGGCAACCATTTAATCACTTCGAAGATCGAGCACTCTTCCGTCTTGAATGCTTTCGAGCAGCTGGAAGATTTGTTTGGATTTGAAGTCACGTACCTAGACGTCTCCAAAGAGGGATTAATTGATCTTAAACAACTGAAGGATTCTTTGCGAAACGATACAATTCTTGTTTCCATTATGAGTGTCAATAATGAAATTGGAACGATTCAGGATTTAGCTACCATTTCACAGGTTATCCGCCAGCATTCCAAGGCCGTCTTTCATGTGGATTGTGTCCAGGCGCTAGGGAAGGTTGATCTGGATTTTTCACTCTTCGACATGGCCTCCTTTTCAGCCCATAAGATCCATGGTTTGAAAGGGTCGGGCATCCTCTACCGGAAATCCCACTTAGTAATTGAACCCTTGATCCATGGTGGTAGTCAGGAATATGGCCTACGAGGCGGCACCAGTAATGCTTTGGTTCATATCCTGTTCGCGAAAACGATTCGGATTGCTCTTGAGAATAAGGAGCGACACGCTCAAAGAATCAAGGAATTGAAGCAGTACATGGTCAAAGAACTTTCACAAATGAAGAACTTTGTCATTCATACCCCTGTAAATTCAAGCGATTATATAGTATCCTTTTCTAGTCAGTCCGTTCCCAGTGAGATCATGCTCAATGGTCTGGTCGCCAAGGGTATCTATGTCTCGGCCCGTTCGACCTGCCATTCAAGGGATGATTCGTACTCCTATGTGCTAGAGGCCATCGGGGCTAGTGAACTGGAAAAGAAGACGGTCATACGGCTCAGTTTGAGCTATCTGACCACGAAAGAGGACATCGATAAAGTCTTAGAGACAATTAGAGAGTTGGTTAATTATGTTAGATCATAGTAAAGACGTCGTCATCATCCGGTATGGTGAATTATCGACAAAAGGTAAAAACAGAAGGGACTTCGTCAAGCAGCTCGAGCGCAACATCAAGCAACGTTTGATTGAACATCCAGAAATTGTCATGAAAGCAACCTACAATAGGATCTATCTCGAGTTGAATGGTGCTGATACCAATGAGATTGTTGAGAAGCTGTCAACGGTATTTGGGATCGCGAGCTACTCAGTGGCCCACCTATGTGAGAGGGATTTGGACAAGTTATCCGAACTTTCATTACAACTGCTATTAGAACAGGATTATAAGACTTTCAAAATAGAAACCAAACGACGCGATAAAAGGTTTGGTGAAAGTAGCGACCACATCAACCGGACACTAGCGGGACATATCTTAAAGAACAGTGACTACCAAGTCGATGTTAAGACACCGGATGTGCGAGTCAAAGTAGAAATTGACAACGACTATGCCTATGTCATGGCAAAGACCTATGAGGGTGCCTTAGGCTACCCGGTCGGGGTACAGGGTAAGGCCTTGATGTTACTATCGGGTGGGATCGACTCCCCAGTGGCAGCCTATCTGGCCATGAAACGGGGTCTACGTTTGGAGTTCATCCATTTTGCCAGCATGCCCTATACCTCTCAAAACGCTTTAGATAAGGTTGTTGAAATCGCACGTAAGCTGAAAGCTTATCAATCACATATCCGTATTCATGTCATTAACTTCACGGAATGTCAGATGGATATCTATGCCAAGGCAGACGAATCCTACGCGATTACTCTCATGAGACGCTTTATGATGAGGATGGCAGACCAGTTGGCCGAGAAAACAAAGTCCACGGCTATCGTCACCGGTGACTCACTGGGACAGGTTGCCTCACAGACCATTGAATCGATGGATGTCATTGGTCGTACCGTTGAGCGAGTGATTCTACGTCCAGTGGTGACCTATGATAAAGTCGAGATTGTTGATTTAGCCAAGAAATTGAACACTTATGAAATATCAATTCTACCCTTTGAGGATTGCTGCACCATCTTTACGCCAGCCAGTCCTGTGACTCGTCCAAAACTGGAAAAGGTCTTGAAGTATGAGAGCCGGATGGACGTCGAGCATTGGGTAAACAAGGCCATGAGTGACTATCAAGTGATAGACGTTGAGACAATTCAAACAGAAGATATATTCTAGAAAAGGGGATTAGGGATGGCATTTGAAAATTTAACTAGCCGGCTGTCACAGACATTAAAAGACATCGCCGGAAAGGGTACACTGACGAAGGAAAACATGAACGACATGTTGAAGGAAGTGCGCTTTGCGCTCATCGAAGCTGACGTACATCCACAGGTGGTTACCGATTTTATCAACCAAATTGAAGTAGAAGCAACCGGCCAGAAGGTCCTTTCGGCCCTTAATCCAAGCGAAATGGTCGTTAAAATTGTTAACGAGCAATTAGTTTCTATTCTAGGAGAAGAACAAGCAAGTCTTAACCTTAAAGACAATGGGCTCACCACCATGATGATGGTCGGTCTACAAGGTTCTGGTAAGACGACATCCTCAGCGAAGATTGCCCGCTACCTGACTCAAAAACAAGATAAGAAGGTCCTATTAGTCGCGGCCGACATGCAACGGTTGGCAGCGGTCGAACAACTTCAGATTCTCGGTCAACAAGTTGGTGTCGAAGTATTCTCATTAGAGAGTGGCAAGCCCGAAGAGGTCGTCAAGTCTGCGATGCAATACGCTTTGAGTAATGAATTTGATGTCATGCTGGTCGATACCGCTGGACGTCTTCATGTCGATGAAGAATTGATGGATGAATTGGTGACACTCGAAAAGATTCTGTCACCCAAGGAAATCCTATTAACGGTCGATGCTATGGTCGGTCAAGACATCGTTAACGTAGCCACCAGCTTCAAAGAACACCTGCACCTAAGTGGACTCATGGTCACCAAGTACGATGGGGACGCGCGAGGGGGCGGTATCTTATCGGTCCGCCACGTAACGGATGTTCCAGTCAAGTTTGTGGGTACTGGTGAAAAGATGGATGAGATTGAACTCTTCTATCCAGAACGGGTCGCTTCCCGTATCCTGGGAATGGGGGATATTCTTACTCTCATTGAACAGGCTCAGGAAAAGATGGACATCGAGGCTTCTGAGAAGTCTGCCAAACGAATGATGGATGGCACGTTCACACTCGATGACATGCTGATTCAATTGGAACAGGTTAATAAGATGGGTCCACTCTCAGGTATCATGAAGATGTTACCAGGTGGTGCCAATATGATGAAGAACATGAATATCAATGATGATCAGTCTAAACAACAAATGAAAAAGACCAAGGCAATGATTCAATCCATGACTCATGAGGAGCGCAATGCACCTAATACGATTCGTGCCTCACGCAGAAGCCGTATTGCCAAAGGTTCGGGTACGACGCCAACGGATGTTAATCGTTTGTTGAAACAATACGATAAAATGAAAGATCAGATGCGGATGTTATCGCGTCTCATGAAATAAAAAAGGGATTAGATTCCCTTTTTTATTTCTAGCTTCGGTTGATGAGCTTCAAGACAACCAGCAACACGATACTGCCCAATGTTGCCACAAAGATGGAAGTCACATTGATTCCTGTGATAGCCGATCCTGAGGTGCTGGTAAAGATCCACCCACCAATGAATGAACCTATAATACCTACAACGATATTGGTGACAAGGCCACCTTTACCACCGACTATCATACTGGATAACCAACCGGCGATGCCGCCAACGACGACCCATACTAGTATATTTTCTAAAGTCATAATTCAATCCTCCTTTAATAAGATCTAATTTCATAATACATATATTTTTATTGCATTTCAATGATGATGCATTAGTGACGTGTGAAGTATTAGTACTTGACACCATCCAGAAGGTTTGGTAAGATACTCAAGGAAAGTCGAGGTACACAATATGGCTGTTAAATTGAGATTAAAAAGAATGGGTGCGAAGAAAAGTCCTTTCTATCGTATCGTAGCTGCTGATTCACGTTCACCACGTGATGGTCGTTTCATTGAAATCATCGGATACTATAATCCATTAGCAAATCCTGTAGAAGTTTCCATTGATGAAGAAAAAGCAATCAAATGGTTATCTACTGGAGCACAACCTTCCGATACAGTAAGAACTTTACTGTCACGTCAAGGCATTATCAAGAAGTTCGCTGATAGCAAGCAGGCGAAGTAATCATGGATGCTACTAAAATTCTTTATGATTTAGTCGAACCCGTGGTCCAAAACAGGGAAGCTCTCTCTGTCAAGGAACTGCCAAGTCTTAACGAGAATGAAACCATTCTTGTGATTTACGCCGATAGCAATGACATCGGACGTTTAATTGGTAAAAAGGGGTCGATGGCCAATGCGATCCGCCAAACCATGGGTATCGCGACCCGCGTGTTAGATCGTAAGATCACCGTAAAGTTTGAATCTTACTAGGCTCATGTCAGCGATCAACATCGGCGAGATTGTAAAAGCAGTAGGTCTTAAAGGAGTCTGTAGGGTGTATTCCAATACAGACTTTTTAGACGAGCGCTTTGCGAAGGGAAACCAACTCCATTTAAAGGATGGCTCAAAACTTACGATTGAAAAGGCCACCTTCAAAGGTAACATGGTCAATCTTAAATTCGTGGAAATCAATTCCATCGAAGAAGCACAGAAACTAAGGAATCAGAGCTTATTCGTAGACGAAGAAGAGCTACACGAACTGGAAGACGATGAGTTTTATTTCTTCCAGCTCAAAGGCTGTCAGGTCTATGAAGGAGACAAACTTCTGGGAGAAGTCACGGAAGTGGTCGATACTCCTGCTCATCCCCTCATTAGGATTGAGAGCGAAGGCGACTCTTTTCTGGTCCCATTCGTGAAGTCATTTATCCTGAATGTTAATCTGGAAGATTCTAAAATTGATGTTCAGCTAATCGAGGGTCTGAAATGAGAATCACCATCCTAACCCTGTTTCCAGAGCAGTTCGAAGGGTTCACAACGACCTCTATCATCAAGAAAGCAATTCTCAAAGGACTTGTTACGATTGATTTAGTCGATATCAGATCCTTCACGATAGACAAACACAACCGGGTAGACGACCATCCTTACGGTGGTGGTGCTGGGTTGGTCATGCAGTGTCAGCCAATCATGGATGCCTTGAAGTCGGTCGTGACTGCTGAGAGCCATGTCGTTTATCTTGGCCCGGCAGGAAAGACCTTCACGCAAGGGAAGGCTAAGGAAATAGCTTCCTCAATTCAACATCTAGTACTGCTATGTGGTCACTATGAAGGAATTGATGAGCGGATCCTCAGTCGGGTTCATGAGACCATCTCCATTGGTGACTATGTCCTCAGTGGTGGTGAAGTTGCGGCCATGG
>JAAZEC010000127.1 GCA_012512495.1 Erysipelothrix sp. | reverse complement strand
GAAAACGGTTCAGGTAAAACGACACTCATGAAGGGCATCCTGGGATTGAAGCCTCTTCAATCCGGTAAAATCACCTATCCAGGGGTAACCCCTAATAAGATTGGCTATCTGCCACAGGTCATAGAGATACAGAAGGACTTCCCAGCTTCAGTGATGGAAGTGGTCTTATCGGGCTATGTGAACCAGCTCAATAACCGGGTCTTCTATCCTAAAAGCTTCAAAGAGAAAGCGATTCGTAACCTGAAACTTCTGGAAATTGACCACTTAGTGAATACCTCTTTCAGAAACCTGTCAGGGGGTCAGCGTCAAAGAGTTCTATTAGCTAGAGCTCTCTGTGCTACCGAAACTATTCTCTTCCTAGATGAACCTGTCGCGAGCCTTGATGTCAATATTACGAAATCACTCTTCGAACTCTTGGGTGAATTAAACAGAAAACACGGCATTACCATCGTGATGATAACTCACGATGTCTCGGATATTATTAAGTACAGCACGAAAGTATTACGCATGAATACCGAGATTGATTTCTACGGTTCAAGCGATGCGTATCGCCATCAGTTTGGAGGGCTCGACTAATGTTTCAGTATGCTTTTATGATCCGTGCCTTAGTGGCCGGGTTCGCGATTGCCCTTAGTACCTCACTGCTTGGTGTCAACCTCGTCCTCAGTAAGAACTCACTCATTGGGGATGGTCTGTCCCATGTCGCCTTTGGTAGTATGGCTATTGGTCTAGCGTTCAACCAAGAACCTTTATTAATCTCTTTAATCGTATCGATCGCGGCAGCGTTTTTCATCCTGAAGGCTTCGAAGTCATCCATTGTCAGTGGCGATGCCCTGATCGGGATTATCTCGAGTTCGTCTTTGGCGATTGGGGTTGTGATGATTCAGTTCAAGGGAATGAATGCTGATATATCCAGCTACATGTTTGGTAGTATTCTGGGTATCAATAATATGGATGTTGTGATTGCGGTTATCATCGCCATTGCGGTGTTGGTAGGCTTTGTCCTCCTGTACAATCGCTTGTTTGCGATCACTTTCGATGAACCCTTTGCCAAGGCGGTTGGTGAAAAGACGGACACCTATCACTCACTATTAGCGATTGCGAGTTCGATTGTGATTGTAGTGGGTATGCGCCTAATGGGTGCCTTACTGATTAGTGGATTAATTATCTTTCCTACCATTATTGCGATGAGATGGTTTCATTCATATAAGACGGTTACGTTCTCTGCTGTGTGTTTCGGGATCATTAACTTTGTTTTGGGTCTCTACTTATCGGCCAATATGAACCTGCCTACTGGGGCTACGATCATTCTCGTGAACCTCTCCGTTCTACTTGTTAGTATCATCATCACAAGTTTCTTGAGTCAATCTTCTTATAGTAATTGACAACCTGAAAGTCCCGTGCTATTGTTAATGAAATGATTCTTTAAGTTTGTACAGAGATGCAAACAAGAACAAAACACTTAAGATATGTTTTTTCTGGGCAATCTCTGTTTAAAGAGATTGTTTTTTTATGAGAAGGAGGTCACCATGACCCATTTAAAGAACGTATCTGGCTACTTACCAGATGAAAACCCGCCACTAGGTAAACTGCTACTATTTGCTTTACAACAAATTGTTGTCATGTTTCCAGCTACCGTTATTGTAGCGCTACTAACCGGTTTTCACATATCAACGACTCTCTTTGCTTCAGGACTTGCTACGCTTTGTTTCATCGTCGTAACAAAGGGCAAGATTCCACTCTACTATGGTTCTAGCTTTGCTTATTTATCGGCGATTGTCTCAGTGACAGGCTTCAAATATGCAGCGAACTCCATCGCTACCTCACCCGATGAGATGATACAGATTGCACAGTTTGGTATCGTAATGTCTGGTTTTGTCTCCATCATTGCTGGGTTCATTATTAATCGCTTTGGGAAAGATACGATTGATAAGATTCTACCAGCGACCATTACCGGTAGTGTTGCCATGATTATTGGACTTACACTGGCTGAAAATGCCATTCTGGATGCTGCCCCATTCATGGAAGGTATGAATAACAATCCGGATACTCAACTTGTTTGGATCGTTTCACTTGTCACCCTCTTATCGACGATCTTCTTCAGCGTCTATATCAAGCGTGGTGTTCTCTCACAGATTCCAATCTTGTTGGGACTCACTGCTGGCTATATTACGGCTATCATTGTTCAACAAGCTACCGGGATTCAGTTCATTCACTTTGATGTCCTAACGGGTGCGATTGTACAGGCTCCTCACTTCACACTTCCTAAGGTCAGCTGGCCCGCCTTGTTTGCGATCATGCCCATAGCGATTGCGACCATTCCTGAGTCAACGGCTCACATCTATCAACTTGATATCTATGTGAATCAACTTGCGAAGGATAAGAAGACTGGCAAAATCTATAAACTAAAAGAAAAACTGGGTCTCAATCTAATTGGGGATGGTATTGGGGATATCGTCTCAGGAATGATTGGTGGTCCTGCGGGAACTAACTATGGTGAGAACATCTCTACGATGGCCATCTCCAAGAACTTCTCCATTGGTGTCTTGGTCGCTGCGGCAGTCATTACCATGTTCATCTCGTTCTTTACACCGTTAATCAACTTGATTTATTCAATTCCTAAGCCTGTCATTGGCGGTCTTGAAATCTACCTCTTTGGGGTAATTGCGGCACAGGGTATTGCGATCTTGATGGATCGTAAAGTGGATATGTTTGATTCAAAGAACCTGGCTGTCATTGCGGTCATTCTCATTGTTGGTCTTGGTGGTAACTCTGCCTTTGGTGGAATGATTCCCTTCTTTGGACTACAACTACCAACGATTGCTACGGCTGCTATCTCTGGTATTGGTCTCAACTTACTGTTAAACTTTGGACGCAAACAAAAAGACACATCCGAAGACATGTCTTAATTAATCATAATTGGTGCACCAGGCGAGACTTGAACTCGCACGATGTTACTCACACGCCCCTCAAGCGTGCGCGTCTGCCGATTCCGCCACTGGTGCCTCAATGATTGCTTTCATATTGTATCATATTATTTGAAAAAGAAAAGAGCTGTCACAATCTATTTGTGACAGCCTTTATTATTTTTGCTAAGCCTTGGCGATTCCAGTAGCCCTCGCCACCCGCATGACTTCACTTGCCACGACTTGGGCGACCCGCTCATCAAACACATCAGGGATGACGTATTCGGCTGTTAACTCTTCTTCCGTTACCAAAGATGCTAGACCAACCGCAGCAGCCATCTTCATTTCTTCCGTGATTTTAGTAGCTCGGCAATCGAGTGCTCCTCTGAAGATACCAGGGAAGGCGAGGATATTGTTAACCTGATTGGGTGAATCAGAACGACCGGTTCCTACCACGGCAGCTCCCGCTTCTTTAGCATCCGCATAAGAGATCTCTGGCTCAGGATTTGCCATCGCGAACACAATCGGATTCTCTTTCATACTTCTGACCATGTCTTTAGAAAGTATTCCTGCTACTGAGACACCAATGAAAACATCGGCCTCTTTCATGGCTTCTTCAATGCTTAATCGCTTGTTTGAGAAGTTGGTCAGCTGGACGAGCTCTTTATCTAAGAAACCGTACTTGTCGCTATCTTCAGCGATAATGATGCCATTGATGTTGAAACCGTAGATTTCTTTCACTTTAAGCTGGTTCAAGATCCTGATGATAGAGTTACCCGCAGCACCAGTCCCACTAACGACAACCGTGACATCTTCTGGTTTCTTATTGACTAGTTTCAATGCGTTGATTAATCCGGCGGCGACGACGATGGCAGTACCATGTTGATCATCGTGGAAGACGGGGATATCTAACTCCTCAATTAAGCG
>JAAZEC010000018.1 GCA_012512495.1 Erysipelothrix sp. | reverse complement strand
TGGGTAGAGAGAACTCCTGCTTACCCTCCGACAGCTCCAACAGAGCCCCAGCAACTCTCTTAGTCACCGAGCTTAAGCTGATATCTTCGATTCGGTTTTCCGCTTTTTCAAGCCTTCGGGAGAGCTCATCCATCACCTTGAAGGCAATGGAAGGGTATTTTGCCATTAGAGTCTTGAGACGCTGCCCTTGTAGAACACACATGGTTGTATCCTCCAGCGCCTGAGCATTGTCAGTCAACGGAAGGGAAGAAGAGAGGGACAGCTCTCCAATAAATTCACCAGGTTCAACCAAGCGAAGAACTTGTTCCTTACCAGCTGCAGTTAAGCGATAAAGTATTGCTCGTCCAGTGTAGAGGACAAAAAGGGTTCCCCCCTCATCGCCTGCTCTGTATATTGTCTCGCCTTTTTTGAAGCTACGAGAAGACGAAATCTCTACTAACTCCATATTTTCTTTATTACTGAGGCTGGCAAAGATTGGCACATGCTTGATACAGGTCGCATGGTCTTCATGATGATGATGTTGACATTGCATTTCATTTCCTCCTAACCTTCATTAGTTGTTGATTTATCTTATGTCCCTAATCTAATGATTAGTATCTATTATACGGTACAATATCTGAAATTTCACTGCGACGGGTAAATAAAATCAAAGAATTCTAGTATAACTTTCTACCTCTTTTCAAAATACTAAGTAAATTTACCTTAACATTACTTATATTGTCTTTATTTTGATTACATCCTTAGTATACTTGGTTCATTAGAAGAACAGTATCTGTATGCTTTGCCCATTTTACAATATCTTTAAAAATTATTCTTTGTTTTTGATTTAGGTCAAATTATTCTTGGATAAACACTGTTACAATTAACTCGTAAAACAATAAAGAAAGGATGTACCAGTAATGGAAAATAAGCAAAGGTTTGAAGAAGTAAAGACAAAGAATATTCCGATATTGAGTCAATATGTACCCGTAGTAGCAAGAGTTCATGGAGGTAGTCATCCCGAGTTTCATGATGTTCATAAGTTGTTTGACACAATGAGCAAGAAGATAGAGGGAACCGATTCGCAACTACCTGAGTTAAAGGAAGAATTCGAAAAGCTCCGAGAAATAACAAACAACTATACCGTGCCAACTGATGTATGTGAAAGTTACGAAGCGGTGTATAACATGTTAGCTGAGCTGGATAAAGCATATCAGACTTAATCGTATATTTTTTAAAGAAAGAAGGTGTTACGATGCAGAGATACATATTAAGTAAGAAAAACCACATAACATTAGTGAGTGCCATTTTAATTGTAATTGCATTCACCAGTCTGTTGGGTTTCAATAATGAAGCTGTGGCTATCTGGTCCTTAGTAATTGCCTCAATTTTAGGCTTCATGCCCATTGCAATACAGGCTTACCAGGCATTAAAGGTCAAAGTCGTTAGTATCGATGTTTTGGTTACCATTGCGGTAATTGGTGCTTTTTTCATCAGAAACTTCGAGGAATCTGCCATTGTCACATTCTTGTTCTTGTTCGGTGCATATTTGGAGCAGCGTACCCTGAACAAAACCCGCTCGGCCATTAGAGAGTTAACAGAAATGGCACCTGAAAGTGCTCTGAAGCAAATGGAAAACGGAGAATTTGAAGAAGTTGAAGTGGACGAAGTTGACATAGGCGATATTTTACTAGTTAAAACAGGCGCAAAAATACCGGTTGATGGTATCGTTTTATCCGGTGAAGGCAGTATTAACGAAGCCAGCATAACCGGAGAATCCCTTCCCGTTTCAAAGGAAAAGGGTTCCTATGTATTCGCAGGCACAATTCTCGACAATGGAACCATTCAAATTAACGCTGACCGTGTAGGTGAAGATACCACTTTTGGCAAAATTATTGAACTTGTAGAAGAAGCCCAAGACTCAAAATCTGAGGCAGAGCGCTTCATTGATCGTTTCGCTAAATACTATACACCAGCCGTTCTTGTACTTGGAATACTTGTTTGGGTATTCTCCAGAAACCTAGAACTTGCCATTACCATTCTCGTTCTTGGTTGCCCTGGTGCTCTGGTGATTGGCGTTCCCGTATCCAACGTAGCTGGCATCGGAAATGGAGCCCGCCATGGTATACTACTCAAGGGTAGTGAGGTTATCGGCGACTTCAGTCGATTGGATACCATGGTATTCGATAAAACAGGCACACTAACCACTGGAAACCCATCAGTTGCTAAAAAGAAGTATTATGGTGAAAATATAGAAGAGGCACTGGGCTATCTAGCCAGCATTGAACGTGAATCCGATCACCCCTTAGCCAAAGCAGTATTAGAGGATATTGGCACAACCACTTTCTCAACCGTCGAAAACACAGAGGTTGTAAAGGGCGGTGGAGTTTCAGCCAACATCAAGGGACATCGAGTCTCCGTTGGTAATGTTGCCCTGATGGAAAGAGAAGGCGTCCAACTGGATGAACAAGCGAAAGCTGATATAGCAAGCTTTGAGAAAGATGGAAACTCCCTTGTGCTGACTTCTATTGATGGCGAGCTGAAAGTTCTAATGGGAATTCGCGATCAGATACGTCCTGGCGTGAAGGAAGATTTGTTGAGGCTCAAGAAATTGGGTGTCAAAAACCTTGTAATGCTCTCAGGAGATAATCAGGGCACCGTTGATGCGGTAAGTCAGGAACTAGGTTTAACTGAGGCACATGG
>JAAZEC010000126.1 GCA_012512495.1 Erysipelothrix sp. | reverse complement strand
ATCGCGACCTCATCACAAATGGCTTCAATGACGCTCATTTCATGGGTGATGAGTACAATCGTGATACCAATCTGGCGATGGATATCCTTAAGCAGCTGTAGTATCGAGTTAGTCGTCTGAGGATCTAGGGCAGATGTCGCCTCATCCACCAACAGGATCGAGGGATCGTTAGCCAATGCCCTGGCAATGGCCACCCGTTGTTGTTGACCACCGGACAACTGAGCCGGATAAGCCTTCAACTTATCACTCAGACCTACCAGTTCCAGTAGATGATGTGCCTTGGCCAAGGAAGACTTTTTGTCTTTGCCTGCGATTTTCAGTGGTAAGAGTACATTGTTTAAGACGTCTTGTTGGGACAGTAGGTTGAAGTTTTGAAAAATAATCCCGATATCCTGTCTCTTCTTCAACAGTTCTTGGCTGTTCAGTTGTTGGATATCAACTCCCTGGAGGAGGACTTCCCCCTGGTCCACCTTCTCCAGTCCATTGATCGTTCTTAAGAGCGTGGATTTACCGGCTCCCGAGAGGCCTATGATGCCAAAGATTTTACCCTCTGGGATGAACAGGTCGAGTTCGTCAAGTGCCAACACATCAGGAGCGTACCGTTTTACAATTTTCTTGAATTGAATCATTTGTCTTCCTTTCCACAAAAAAACAGAACCATCATGAGGTTCTGCTAGGTTTCGTTTCAAACACAAAAAATGTGGTGTCAGCTACGAAGCGTCGAGTACCTCATGATTCAAACTATTCCACATCATCATCATAGCCATTTGTTTCATAAGGATCCCCTTTCGTTTAATAATAGCTGTATTCTAAAACACTTCACTGTATTCTGTCAAGCTTTAATTTTTGCTAGGAGTTGATCAAGCTCAGCTTGAGGTATTGATACCATCAACCCTTTGCCCCAGAACACGACATCATCAAAGCGAAAAAGTCGTTGTTTCTGACCATAGGTGAAATCAACAATCGCGTTATAGCCCTCTCTTTTAGCTTGGAAGGCCATCTCTGTCTTCACATCATTGAGGTTCTTCAGCTGAGCGCTAAAAGACTTGAGGGTTAAATCGAGTGGCTGACCAACAAGCTCCATGTCGAGTTTACCTTCCACGAACAAGATGCCTTGATACAGCGTTTTATAACCCATTAGTCGATATCCCTTTCAAGGATAATAAGAATTTCCTGGCGTCCGCCACCAAAGGATACGATATCGGCAGTCGCGGAGGTAACGACGGTCCAACCCTGTTGGGCGTAGGCATTTAGCGCGTCCTCAATAAGTTGTGGATCGAACTTGCTGGAGAGGAATTTGTCTTTTTGACTAAGTACTTTATATTCTTTCATTGTGTGTCTCCTTTCAAGAGATATTAGTATTATATATAGAATATTAAACCTGAGCGCTTCTGTCAAGTCTTCTTTAAATTGGTGTACAATATAGATAAGAAATGGAGTGATATTATGAATAGCGATCAACTTAGAAGAATGAAAGAAGAACAAGGATTCATTGCGGCATTGGATCAATCCGGCGGCAGTACCCCCAAGGCCCTAGAGACCTACGGTATTGCTGGTGATCGATTTACCAATGAACATGAAATGTTTGAGCTTGTGCATCAGATGCGCACCCGCATCATTAAATCACCATCATTTGTCAGTGAAAAAATACTGGGTGCCATCCTCTTCGAGAACACCATGGATCAAACGATTGATTCAATGCCCACCGCCCAATACCTCTGGGAAGTCAAAGGTATCGTGCCCTTCCTCAAGATTGACAAGGGTCTGGCCGATGAGGCAAACGGTGTTCAGCTAATGAAGGATAATCCAGGGCTAGATGCGCTCTTGGAAAGAGCCAAAGCTTTCCCTATCTTTGGGACCAAGGAACGCTCTGTCATTCATGAATACAATGAACAAGGCATTCAAGCCGTAGTCGATCAACAATTTGAAATCGGTAAACAAGTGCTCTCCCATGGCTTAGTCCCTATTTTGGAACCCGAAGTCAGCATCAATGCTCAACAAAAAGACAAGATTGAACATCGCTTGTTAGAAGTGATTCTTGAAGGGTTAGACAAACTCCCAGAAGATCAAGCGGTCATGTTCAAACTGACCATCCCTGAGACTGCCGACTTGTATCTACCACTGATCAACCATCCGAAGGTAGTCCGGGTCGTAGCCCTGTCTGGTGGTTACTCACAGGCCGAGTCTTGTGCCAAGCTATCCGTAAACCATGGGCTCATTGCCAGCTTCTCAAGGGCCTTCTCGACTGGCCTTCATGAGAGTCAAAGCGACAGCGAGTTTGATGCCATGATGCAGGAATCGATTGACCATATCTATTTTGCTTCTATTGCCTAAGAAAAAGGTCTAGCTATGCTAGACCTTTAATTGTATTCTTTTCTTCATCACTCAGTGTGAAATCAAAGACATCCAGGTTACTGGCTTGTCTTCTTTGATTATGTGACTTAGGAATCACTGCCACACCGCGATCGAGTTGATAGCGAAGGAACACCTGAGCCCATGTCTTGCCATGTGCCTTACCAATAGTGGCTAGTGTTTCCTGTTGCTGTTCTGTGACCCCATGGAATGGACCCCAGGCTTCTGGGACAATGCCATGTTGTTGGCAGAAATCAATCAATTCATCGTTCAATGAATTAGGGTTTGATTCAATCTGGTTCACCGCAGGAACAGTCTTCGAATGATCCATCAAATACTGGAGCTGCTTTTGATTGAAGTTGGAGACCCCAATGGACTTGAGAACACCATTGTGGTGGTACTCTTCAAATACTTCCCAGATCATCAAGTTAGTAGCATTATCATCGCTAGGATGGTGAATCAGGTACAGATCAATATAGTCCGTGTCCAGATTCTTCAAGCTAAGCTCAATGCCCTTAACGACCGCTTCCCTATTGCTGGCAAACTCTTCTGTATTTGGTAACTTCGATGTGATGAAAAGCTCATTACGGGCGATGTTACTGTTCTTGATACCTAGTGCCAACACCGCTTCATTACGGTAGCTGATCGCTGTATCGAAGCGGCGATAGCCTACTTCAATTGCTGTTTCAATGGGTGTCGTATCAAAATTGATCTCCCCCATGTAGGAACTGTTCTCTTTGCCAAAGGTATTGGTACCGGATCCGATGGCTGGTAATTCATTACCATCATTCAATTTAAATGTAAACAACGTCTTCTCTCCTATAAAATGGATCTTTCGACCGAAACAACCGAGTCGATTTTTCGGATATTGGCAATCAGTTGTCTCAATGACGCCTGATTTTCAATCATCACCTTCAAGGTGATGGTGGAATGAATAAGATCTTCATCCATCTGCGCATTGACATACGAGATGGTAATCTTATTCTGTTGAGTCAAGGTTACCACGTCGGTTAGTAGAAACGAGCGGTCGACACAATAGATGCTTAACTGGACTTCAAACTTCCCTTCAATCGTTGCTTCGTCCCACTCGACATCAATCAGCCGTTTGGTTTCGTAACGAATGTTAGGACAGTCAGCCCGATGCACCTTGACACCTTGCCCCTTGGAAACATAACCCATGATTTCATCGCCAGGTACGGGCGAACAGCAGTTTGCCAGTGAAATCTTCATGGTATCGATTCCCGAGACACGGATGCCCGATCGGTTCTGTTGTTTTGGTTTAGGTTTCGAACCAAAGAGTTTCGTGAAGTCAATAATACTTCTTGATTTGACCTGTAGTTTCTCCATGACCGCTTGGAGTGAGAGTGACTTGACACTAATAGCATACATGAAATCGTCGTAATTCTTGATATTGAAGCTTGAGAACAGCGGCTCCAATTTTTCCTTCTTCATGTATTCCTTCTCATCCAACTGGCGTTTCCTAAGCTCCTCACGCATCATGACTTCACCCTTAGAAATCATTTCTTCACGATTCTGAAGTTCCTGTTTCTGGATGAAATTACGAATCTTACTGCGAGCATGATTGGTCTTAACAAACTTGAGCCAGTCCTCTGAAGGTCCTGTCGAGTTCTTCGCCGTTCGGATGCTGACGACATCCCCCGTTTTCAACTCGGTATTCAGTGGAACTAAGACATCGTTGACCGTCGCCCCGATGGTCGAGTGACCGACCTCCGTATGGATGCGATAAGCAAAATCAATCGGCGTTGAACCCTGAGGCAGATCGATGACCCGACCCTTAGGAGTCATGACATAGACGTTTGCTTCGAAAATATCTTGTTGTAGAAACTCCATGTACTCCGTGGCATCGCCATCGCTCTCCGTCGTCAAGCGGTTGAAATCCTTGAGCCAGGCTAGCTTATCTTCAATCTCTGATTGACCATGACCAGTTTGGCCATCCTTATAAAGCCAGTGCGCCGCAATACCACGCTCAGCCACCAGGTCCATGTTCTCGGTTCTGATTTGAACCTCAAAGATATGACCATTCTCAGCCATAATGGTGGTGTGCAGTGATTGATACATGTTAACCTTAGGCATAGCGATATAGTCTTTGAGTCGACCTGGTATTGGACGATAGCGGGCATGGATATAGCCCAGAATCTCGTAGCAGGCCACTTCCGTATCGGTAACGATTCGGATCGCGAGCAAATCCAGGATCTCATCAAAACGTTTGTTCTTTTGATTCATTTTCTTGTAAATAGAGTAAAGGTGCTTGGAACGACCGAAAATGCGATGAGGAATCTCGTGTTCCGTCAGCTCTTCGGAAATGTCTTCTATCATTTCCTGAACCTGGGCATCCCGTTCGGCTTTTCTGACTTCTACCAGCTTAACGATTTCGTAGTATTTCTCACGATGAAGATAGAGGAAAGAGAGGTCTTCCAGCTCGTTCTTGATGTCATTGATACCCAAACGGTGCGCAATCGGTGCGTATACCGACAGGGTCTCGTTGGCAATCTTCTTTTGTTTGTATTCTGGCTGGAACTGCAAAGTCCTCATATTATGAAGGCGGTCGACGAGCTTAATTAAAATAACCCGCACGTCTTTGGCCATGGCAATGAAAATCTTACGGTGGTTTTCAGCGAGATATTCCTTTTCATCCTTGAATTGAATATTCCCGATCTTTGTGACCGCTTCGACCATGGAAGCTACTTCCTCGGTAAACTCGGCGGCTAGCTCATCATGAGTGACTCCGCTATCCTCAATGACATCATGTAACAGGCCGGCTTGAATGGTGACCGGTTGAACATGAAGAGTCATTAAGATGTAGGCAACATTTACTAGGTGAGTAAAGTATGACTCACCTGATTTACGAACTTGACCCGCGTGTTTCGCTTCAGCATACTCCAGCGCATGGAAAATGTCGTCACGTGATTTTTGGTCTTTAATCTGTGAGTTAATCTCTGCAATCAGCTGTTCTTTTGTATAATCAAGTGTTTTTGCCATCATTACCCTCCTTTACTTTTTAAAAAACGAAGAATAATCTTCGTTAGTCGTAACTCAACACTGATAGTGT
>JAAZEC010000125.1 GCA_012512495.1 Erysipelothrix sp. | reverse complement strand
CCTGAACTCATGAGAATCATGATGGACGATTACGGTTACGAATGGGACACAGCATGGAAGATTGTCATCGATACGATGGGCTTTACCAACCATACGGTTCTTTCTGAAGCATTGGAACGTTGGTCCATCCAACAAATGAAGACACTACTACCACGCATCTACATGATTATCAGAGAAATCGATAATCGTTTCCAAGAGTATGTTTACACCACTACTCACGATCGTGATTTCGTGAACCGTGTCCAAATTATCCGCGACAATCAAGTTCATATGGCTCACTTGGCCATCGTCGGTTCACACTCAGTCAACGGTGTAGCATCACTACACACACGCATTTTAATTGAAGATCTCTTCAAGGACTTCTATCGCCTATGGCCTGAAAAGTTCAACAACAAGACTAATGGTGTGACTCATCGTCGCTGGTTAACCTATTCTAACCCTCAGCTCCACAGCCTGTTGAGCGATACAATCGGTGACGACTATGTTCATGAACCTAGCCAGCTCATTAAGCTCTTGGACTTTGTGGACAACGAAGAGATTCAAAATCGCTTCCTAGCCATCAAACAGGAAAGAAAACAAATTCTGATTGACTATATCAAGAGCGAACTCGATATCGAAGTTCCCCTTGATTCCATTATAGATACGCAAGCGAAGCGTCTCCATGCCTACAAGCGTCAGCTTTTGAACGCGCTACATATCATGTATTTGATTCAGACGATTCGTAGCAATCCAGAATTCACTATGCACCATCAGACTTTTGTGTTCTCTGCCAAGGCAGCACCAAGCTATGTCCTAGCCAAGAAAATCATCAAACTGATCAATAACCTATCCGTTATTGTCGAAGAAGATGCGCGCCTCAGCAAGTTCATCAAAGTAGTCTTCATTCCAAACTACAATGTGTCAATCGCTGAAATCCTGCTCAATGCGAGTGACGTTTCCGAACAAATCTCGACCGCGGGCAAAGAAGCCAGTGGTACCGGCAACATGAAATTCATGATGAATGGAGCAATGACACTAGGTACCTACGATGGCGCTAACGTTGAAATTGATTCCTTCGTCGGACCAGAAGATGATATTATCTTCGGTTTACGAGTAGAAGATGTTAGAGCTTTAATCCAAGGTGGTTACAACGTGTGGGAAGAACTCGAAAAGAACCCTGACCTCAAGGCTGTCGTCGATTCACTAATCGATGGTAGTTGGGCCGATGGTGATGTCGATGAGTTCAGAGTCATTTACGATGAACTACTCTTTAAGAATGACGAGTACCTGTTGATTGCTGACTTCGAAGCTTATCGCTTAGCACAACTTGAAGTTCAAAGACGCTACCAAGACTCCAAAGGATGGGCTCGCTCCATGCTTATTAACATTGCGAAGTCGGGTTACTTCTCCTCGGATCGTACCATCAACGAGTACGCCGAAGAGATCTGGGATATCAAATCTCTTAAGTAACAGTGGCTCTGGGTATATCGGTGTCACGACTTAGCTCACTATGTGATAATAATGAGTGAAGAGGTGATAGTATGGCTGAACAAGTAAAAGTCATTGACTTAATACAGGATCAGGCAAACTACGAGTCCATCATCAGAGACTACAACAATGGTGTTGAATACATCAAAAAGGGTCTTGATGACTTGGAAGCCGTAGGGTTTGTAGACTATGTCACTGAAAATGGTGAGCTGAAGTCCTACAGATTGCTTGACCATTGCTAGAGAGTACAAGACCCCGCTTGACGGGGTCTTTTTTATGGAAGAACAGCTAATTATGATAGAATGTAACAAGAAGGTATAGGGGAAGTTATGACAAGGAAAGCAGAACGATTTGAAGCACATTTGGACGATTACGAGACAATCACCGTCTATATTGATAATGCCTACTACCAAGGAACTAGCAGGCTTTTTTATCTAAGGGATAAATCAGGACAACTGACTCCTTTGGAAATACAATCTGTCGTAACCACCTCTGGTGACTACAGTAGGTACACCTTGAAAGGCTTCTCTGAGCTAATCATCGGCGAGGTTTATCATGTCTTAGAAGAACATGCCATGGCTTGCCCATTACAATATGGTTGGATTGTTCGCACGGAACGTTTCAATAAGGAATTCTACAGTGATAGGAATGATTTTGGTGCCCAAGTAAAGGGTGACCAAACCTTTTTCACTGTCTGGGCACCAACTGCTTTGAACGTAAAAGTCCATTTATTCTGGGATAACAAGGAACACATATTGAACATGGAACGAAAAGATAAGGGTGTCTTCACCTGTGTCGTTTCTGGTAACATGCACGGTGCTCTCTATCAGTATCTGGTGGACGTAAATGGTCAGCTTGAAGCGAGTTTGGATCCCTATGGCTACAGTTCGATTGCCAACTCGGAGTACTCTGTGGTTGTCGATTTTTCACAACTAAAGATACCTATGAATGACGAAAAGTTACCGAAAATGAAATCAATGGTTGATGCCACAATCTGTGAAGTGAGTGTACGCGACTTCTCGATGGACGAGTTCTCCAATATATCCTCCAAAGGTAAATACCTAGGCCTCATCGAAGAGGGTACAGTAAATGATCTAGGTAAACCAACCGGATTCGACTACCTGAAGAGTTTAGGCTTCACGCACATTCAATTGATGCCCGTCATGGACTTCGAAACCGTTGACGAACTGAACCCCCATGTATTCTATAACTGGGGTTACGATCCCGCACAATATTTCTCACTCGAAGGCTCCTACTCCAGCAACCCCAATGATCCAATGAGTCGAATCATTGAGTTTACCCAGGTGGTCTCTAAATACCATGAGGCAGGAATACGCGTCAATTTGGACGTCGTCTTTAACCATGTCTTTGACATGGAGAAGAGTCCATTTGAGAAAATCGTACCCGGTTATTATTTCAGAAGAGGCCTCGATGGGACCATTTCTAATGGTTCCTACTGTGGGAATGACTTTGACTCGGGCAAATCCATGGCCCGCAAGTTCATCGTCGACTGTATTTCACACTACGTGGAACATTTCCACATTGATGGTTTCCGCTTTGACCTCATGGGCATCATGGATGTCGACACGATGAATGAGATTGTATTAAAGGTCTCGACGCTACGACAACAAGTCATGTTGTATGGTGAAGGCTGGAACATGCCTACCATGTTGGCAGAGAACGAGAAGGCCATGTTATATAATGCGGATATGATGCCAGAGATCGCGTTCTTCAATGATTTCTATCGCGACCACATCAAGGGTGGAGCCAGTGCTGAGCGTGCTTGGCACAAGGGTTACCTGACCGGTGATGTCAATATGATAGAATCCGCCAAGGCTGCCTTAGTGGGTAACACGCTTGAGAGTGAAGTCGTGAAGCTGTTCAATGAACCGACACAGAGTGTGAACTATGTGGAGTGCCATGATAATTTCACCCTGTGGGATAAAATCAAGGAAGCCTGCCGGGATGATTTGAAGGTCGAGAGAATTGCTCGTCAGAAGGCCATTAATGCTTTCTTGGGCTTTAGCCAGGGTGTCCTGTTAATGCAGTATGGGCAGGAGTCCTGTCGAACGAAGGGTGGGGTCGATAACTCCTACCGCTCGAGTGATGATATCAATAAGATAGACTATCAGCGCCATTTACAGTACGCTGAAGTTGTTGAATATACGAAAGATGTCCTAAAACTTCGCAGGGAGCTTCCGGTTTTTAGGTTACAGAGCCGTGTTGAAATTGAACAACACGTCTATTTTGAGAACATGAATGAGAATATTCTGTTGTATGGTTTTAAGGATATTGACAAGTATTGCGAGTACAAGGAAGTGAAAGTGCTTATTAATCCCAACAAGTTTGCCTATGAGATCACCTTAGATGGTGAGTATCAGTGCCTGTTAAATGCCAATGGCAGACAGGACGATAAAAAGGTAAAGGTCGCGGATTTAGCACCTATTTCACTGATGGTATTAGCTAGATAGGAAGTTGACTGATGAAGAACCGTGTGATGATGCAGGCTTTTGAATGGTATCTAGAGAGTGATTCGAAGCATTTTGTGCGCTTAGAACAACTGTTGGACGAGTTGAAAGAAGCAGGCATTGATGATTTATGGATTCCCCCTGTCTTCAAGGCGACGGGTACGAACGATGTCGGTTACGGTATCTATGACCTCTTTGACTTGGGAGAGTTTGATCAGAAGGGCTCGGTCCCAACTAAGTATGGAACCAAGGAAGAACTGTTAAGTTTGATTGAAGCTTGTCACCAGCGTGGCATGAAAGTCTACGCGGATACGGTACTCAACCATAAAGCGGGTGCTGACTTCAAAGAGACCTTTAAGGCGGTTTTAGTAGATTCGGATAATCGCGAGGAGAACATCGGTGAGCCCCATGATATAGAGGGTTGGACCGGTTTCAATTTCCCTGGCAGAAATGATAAATATTCAGATTTTAAGTGGAACTTCAATCATTTTACCGGGGTAGACTATGACGATCTCTCCAAGGAGACGGGCATCTTTCGGATTCTGGGTGAAAATAAATACTGGTCTTCTAATGTGTCCCATGAAATGGGGAATTACGACTATCTGATGTTCGCGGATGTGGATTTGAAACATCCCGATGTATCGGCGGAGCTTTTCCGTTGGATCGAGTGGTTTGTTCAGGAAACAAAGATTGATGGGCTGCGTTTTGATGCCTTGAAACACATAGATCGTGATTTTATTCGGGACTTTACTTCCTATTGTCAGGAGCAGTTTGGTGAGTCTTTCTACATGGTGGGCGAGTACTGGTCCTCTAGTGAGGCTGTTAAGGCTAAGTATTTGGATGCGACGGACTACAATGTTGATCTGTTTGATGTGGGGCTTCATTTCAATTTCTATGAGGCAGCTTTGGGTATGGAAAACTATGATCTCAGGGAAATCTTTGAGAATACGCTAGTTTCGACCCATCCCACTTTGGCCGTGACGTTTGTGGATAATCATGATTCACAGAAGGGACAATCGCTCCAATCCTGGGTAGGTGATTGGTTTAAGCCATTGGCCTATACTTTGATATTGATGCGTGATGAGGGTTACCCCTGTGTCTTCTGGGGTGATTACTATGGGATCAATCAGGAGGATGGTTATCCTGCTTCGAAACCGTGGATTGACAAGATCCTGAAGGCTCGCGCTAGCAGTGCTCATGGCCAGCAGGATGATTATTTTGATAACAATAATACGATCGGTTGGGTCAGGCATGGTGATGAGGAACATCCTACCAAGTCCGCTACCCTGATTCATAATGGGACAGAAAAAACATCCTTGATGATGTTTGTAGGTAAGGAACAAGCGAATAAAGAATTCTCTGATGTCCTCTCGTATGATGATGAGCGGGT
>JAAZEC010000124.1 GCA_012512495.1 Erysipelothrix sp. | reverse complement strand
TTTTTATCTATCACAAATCCGATAGCGAGTTGCAACATATTAAAATTAGTTATAAAAGAGATTTATTGTTTGGATTGCTCTTTTTGTCTACTAAAGTGTTGACAGTCCAACGCGTATCCTTTCTTGATGTCAAATAAAGTGTATCATATCCCGAAGAAGTATATTGGTAGTGTCAATAGTTTTGTGTAAACTCAGCTTTGTTCATTAGTTGAGTGTGGGTTTAATCCTTTCGATATTGAAAGTCGAACATTTCATTAAGTTCTGCTTGAACTAAATTGAATCCTTTATGAATTCTATTTGAGAATCGAAGGTTATATTGAATCATATGGTCACATACAAATCTCTCAAGTGAATCTTCATTTGGAAATTGTTCTTTCCTTTTGGTTTGTTTCTTAAGTTGCTTATTGTAACCTTCTACAATGTTAGTCGAGTAGATTGATCTTTGAATGGATTTAGGAAATCTTAAGAACGTAAACAAATACTCGGTTCTCTCTAGTAATGCCGTAACTTTAGGATACTTTTGAGAGACATCATTTATGAACTTCTCCAGGAGAAGTTGGGCATTTTCGACCGTTGAACTTTGATAGACTTCCCTTAGCTGAGCAGCGATTTCAGCTTTGTCTTTCGCTCTTACTAAGCGCAGAACATTACGCTGGATGTGAACCCAACAAGGTTGATAATATGCTTTAGGGAAGACACTTAAGCAGGATTCTGTAAGCCCCCTTAGACCATCACTGACAAAGAGCAATACTTCTTCGACACCTCTGTCTTTGATATCCCTGAGCATCTCTCGGTAATTCTCACTGGATTCAGAAGGATATAGTCTAAATGAAATGATTTCTTTATAGCCTTCAGGAGTAATCCCCAGTAGAATATGTAGAGCTTCTTTACTCACACTATCGCGTCTCACATTGAGATAGGTGGCATCACAGAAGATTACCGCATAACGTTTATTGAGGGGTCTTTCGTGGAATTGTCTAACATTCTCTTGTACGAGTCTCGTCATATTCGAGATGGTTGCTGGAGTATAGGCATGGCCATACATCTTCTCAATCAGATCTGCTATTTCGGCTGTGGTGATGCCTTTAGAGTAAAGTTGTAAGACGGTGGTTTCTAAATCACTTGTTTGTCGTTTGTAGGGACTGACCGTCTGTTGGTTAAACTCTCCGTTACGATCTCTAGGGATTTGTGCTTGTATTTCTCCATATTTTGTTTTTAGAGACCTAGAATAATATCCGTTTCTTGAGTTACCAGAGTTGTAACCAATGGGATCATATTTCTCATAGTCTAGAAACACTGTGAGTTCAGTTTTTAGGAGTTCATTTACTGCGCTTTCTAATTCTTTACAGAAAAGTTCATCGATATTTTGTCCTGCAGCTACTGCACTCAACAATCTTGTGGTAAAATTAGTCATGGGAAGCTCCTTTGTTTGATATTGTTCTCAAACTAATTTTACAAAGTTTAGCTTCCTTTTTCTATACCTTGAGAGTGGAACTGTTTACACAAGATATTTTACACTGTCGTCCTAATATATGTCATATAATTTTCTAATTACTAACAGAATATTAATTTAATATCATGTTATAATGATTATGTTTTTTGTTATATCGGATGTTTACTTAAGGAGAAACCATGAAAAAAGCGTCTATATTCATTATGATTTTATCAATATTATCTAAACTATTAGGATTTGTTAGAGAAACTGTACTAGCGGCATTTATAGGAGCAGGTGACGTATCTGATGCGTTTGTTTACTCTTTAAGTTTACCAACAACCTTTTTTAGTGTCGTAATTGCAGCATTTGTCACCGGATTAATCCCCATGTACACGCGTGTCGAAAATGACGAAGGGTCAGATAGAGCAATGCGATTCCTAAACAATACATTAAATATAATGCTGTTGTTTGG
>JAAZEC010000017.1 GCA_012512495.1 Erysipelothrix sp. | reverse complement strand
TATGAGCGTTTCATGAAACGAGGTGGGAAACTTTTCTACAACGCTCCCGCGATGTTTGTGATCCTTCAAAGACCTGGTAGTGATATTGATACTGGCATTTTGGCTCAGAATATTGTCCTTGCTGCCGAATCACTAGGCCTCAACAGTGTCCATTGTGGGATGGCACGCTTACTCATGAGTGATCCTGAAATTCAAGAGAAGCTACGGATCACTCCAGAATGGGAGTTTGGCCATTCTATTTTAATAGGATACGGATTAGCCAAGAATAAACCTCATGAGATTTCATTAAGTCAAACTAGTATAATCGACTAAAAGAGCGTGCTATAGTTTCTTTAGAGATAATAAAGGAGAAACACTTATGAAACACCAAGAACTAATGGAGCTTTTGGAAGCTCGTTTCAGTGACAATATGCATCGGCATAAAACAGTTCAGTGGGACCAGGTTTCACGCCGCCTTAATGAAGATAAGCTCAAAGTCTTAAGTCTTATGGAAGAGAGTGGTGGTGAGCCCGATGTTATGAGCATAGCGGGTGAGCTAGTCTTTGTTGACTTTGCGAAGGAGTCCCCTAAGGGAAGGCGCTCACTCTGTTATGACCAACGGGCACTCAGTGATCGTAAGAAAAACAAACCACAAGATAGCGCTATGAACCTGGCACAGGAGATGGGGATCTCACTCTTAAATGAAACGGAGTACCGTGCTCTTCAAGCGATTGAAGCTGTTGACTTGAAGACTTCGAGCTGGATTGTGACACCAGAAGCGATAAGAAAGCTAGGTGGAGCTCTCTTTGGTGATCAGCGTTATGGACAGGTTTTTATTTATCATAATGGGGCCGATTCATACTATGGGGCTCGTGGCTTTAGGGGTCTTCTAAATCTGTAAATACCATTGATTTGTGGCGATAATGGGAGTATAATTGTCATTAATATGAGAGGGTCTTCTAATGAAACGTATACGCTATCTGTTACAAAGATTATTTAGTATGAATTTTTCTTCCATGTTCAAGACAATTAACAAAATTCACACCATTACTCACAAGAACCGGTTAATGATTCTTTTCGACATGATTTACTGTGGGCTTGTCTTTCAAGCGGGCTACATGGATTATCTGGTCTTTGAGATGTATTTAGTACCTAATGAAATCAGAAAGACCTATATCACCCGGGGTATTAGTAACAGCTATGTCAAGCTACTCAATCCCAAGGCCAAGTGGCACCAATTGGATGATAAGGTGGATTTTCTCAAGCAGTTTGATCGTTTCATCGGTCGGGACTGGCTAGATTTACGTGAGGCATCTTTTAGTGATTTTGAAAGTTTTTGTCATAGCAAAGACAAGATTGTTGCGAAAAGTATCGCAGGAACGGGTGGCTGGCAGGTGTTCATCCATGAAATTGATGACCAAAGCGATTTGAAGGCACTCTATGAATCATTTAATGAGAAGGGTCTAGATTTAGTGGAAGAGTTCATAGTCCAACATGAACTCATTAGTTCTATTTATCCGCACTCAGTCAATACCTTGAGGATAGTGACAATCCGAAATGGCGATAAGGTTCATGTGGTCTATACTGCTTTAAGGATTGGTAATGGCAAGTTTGTGGACAATCTGAGCAGTGGTGGATTCGCGGCCTTAGTCGATCGTGAGACCGGAATCATCATTAAGCCAGGTGCTAATCGTAACCATGACGTCGTATGGAAACACCCCTATACCCAGACAACCTTAGTAGGAGTTCAACTACCTTTCTACCCCGAAGTCATCGAAATGGTGAGCGAGGCGGCTAAACTGCTCGAATCCTTACGCTATGTGGGCTGGGATGTCGCTTTTACGGAGAAGGGACCCATTCTGATTGAGGCTAACTCTTTCCCGGGCCATGATATCTATCAGCTACAGGCTCATCTGAATGAAGATCGGGTCGGTCTAAAACCGCTGTTCGATGATGTGATAGCTGGGAAGTATGATACTGTTTAAATCCAAGACTAATCTTGGATTTTTTTATTTCAGACAAATTAAATTTTAGTTCGTATAATCTTATAAAACAACCTCCTATATGCTATAATTATTCTGTCGTTAAAATTACTAAAATGCTCATATAAGGAGGAAACATTATCGAAACTGTTACATTTACGATTATCAATCGTGGTAAAGCGAACATTCTTTTAAGACGCGCTAAGGAGCTAGGGGCCAAGGGTGGCACCATCCTGTTAGCGTCTGGAACGGCTCAACCGACGATCCTATCGCTGTTTGGTGCGAGCGAAACACACAAGGAAGTTCTCATGATGCATGGTGACAAGGAATTTAGTCGCCGCTATCATGATTCTTTAAAACATGATTTAAAATTCTACGAGAGGAACAAGGGTGTCGCCTTTACGATTCCCTTTCTAACCTGGACACCAGAACATAGCCAGAATAAAGATCGGGCTAGGTACACTCACATTGAGGCGAGCCATTCCGCTATTATGGTAGTGGTTGATCGCGGCAAAGCAGGTGAAGTCATGGCTGCTGCGAGTAAAGCAGGAGCGATGGGAGGTACTATCATGCATGGGCATGGGGCAGGGGTACCAGCCGATTACTATTTCCCACTCATGATTGAAGCGCTAAAAGATATTGTCTTAATTGTGTCTACCTTGGATAAAGTAGATCCTATCCGTCTGTCTATTACGGAAGCTCTAGAGCTGAAAGAAGTAGGGTCAGGCGTCATTTATTCACTTCCAGTCATTGAATCTAATGGCCTCTATGAAAACAGCTCTGTTGAGCGTCAGGAGGCACAATAATGGGTTTATTAATGGATAAAATCAGGGAAGTCCTGAGGACACTAATGCCTGTAGTTGCGATTGTATTGATTCTTAGCTTTACTATCGTCGATGTTAGTTCAGATGTCTTAGTACGTTTCTTGATTGGAGCACTGATGTTGCTCATTGGTCTGGGAATCTTCCTCTATGGGGTCGATATCTCCATGGGTCCAATCGGTACTTACATGTCGAGGGAAGTGGCCACCTCGAAGAACGTCATTCGCGTGCTAATGATTAGTTTTCTTCTTGGATTCCTCATTACCGTAGCTGAACCTGACCTTCTGATTCTGGGTAACCAGATAGAGGCAGCCTCCGGTGGAACTTTGGGTTCAACCCTCATTGTTTGGATTGTTTCATTTGGGGTCGGTGTTGTCATTTCCTTGGGTGTTCTTAGCCTTCTTAAGGGGCGTCCACTCAATCGATTTATGAGTGTCATTTATGCGATTATCTTTGTATTAGCACTCTTTGTTTCTGAAGAGTTCCTAGCGATTTCATTTGATGCTTCGGGGGCGACCACTGGAGCTTTGACCACACCATTTATTCTAGCGTTGAGCATGGGTCTATCGAAAATGATCGGTGGTAAAAGTTCAGAAGAAAACTCCTTTGGTTTGGTTGGGGTTATGAGTACTGGTCCTATCCTTGCGATATTGTTACTGTCGATCTTCACAGGTCAGAGTAATATTCAGGGAGCACCTGGAGAGTATGTGTTTACTGAAGGGGTCTTAGGCCCTATTATAGAAATGTTACCTCATACTTTTGCTGAATCTTTGTTTGCTTTGATGCCGATTAGTATTTTGTTTTTCCTGTTTATTTTCTTTAAGTTTAAGCTCAAGAAAGAGGAAATGCTGGGCATCATCAAAGGTTTGGTGCTCTTGGTTATCGGTTTAGCTCTGTTTCTAACCGGAGTTAACTCGGGCTTCATGGATATGGGGCGTATTATTGGTATGCAGCTGGCGGAAATTAATCACCTACTACTAATTGGCGTGGCCTTTGTGATGGGACTGATTGTCGTACTGGTAGAACCAGCGGTGCACGTCCTTGGTGAACAGATTGAAGAAGTGACCAGTGGTGCTATTCCTACCAAAATTATTAAAACGACCTTGTCTATTGGTGTTGGGATTGCGATTGCTCTATCGATGGTGAGGATTGTGGTTCCTGAAGTGAAGCTGTGGTACTTCCTACTTCCGGGATTCTTAATTTCTATTTATTTGTCATATAGGGTTAAACCTATCTTCGTTGGTATTGCCTATGATGCTGGGGGTGTTGCCTCTGGTCCAATGACAGCGACGTTTGTCTTGGCCTTTGCTCAGGGAGCGGCAACCTCCATACCTACTGCGAATGTACTAGTCGATGGCTTTGGAATTATTGCGATGGTAGCGATGACACCAGTCTTATCGATTATGATTCTTGGTATGTTGTTTAAGCGTCAGGAAATCATTGAGAAGAAGACACAGGTTGTTGAAGAACTTGAAATGGGAGTAGTGGTCGATGACGAAGTAGAACATGATAATGTACTTGTCTTTGTAAATCGTGGTTATTCAGAGAGGGTTGTGGAAATTGCCCGATCACATGGTGCTACAGGTGCGACCATCATGAATGCGCGTGGTACGGATGATGATCAAGAAGTCCGTCTTGCTCTATTGAATTTGGAAGTACAGCCTGAGAAAGAAATCGTGATGTTTATCATGCAAACAGCGGTGAGTGATGCTGTGGCTGGTAGTCTGTATTATGATGAAATCTTGCAGGATGAGGGGCATATTAGGATCCTGATTACGCCAGCGGATATCATGGTAGAGACCTTCGCTAATCCTTCCTAATCTATGTTATAATGATTCTATGATACAGACTAATAAAAGATTACTAGTTACCAATGTCATTTTGTTGGTACTCTATTGGTTGTTGACTTTCTTTTGGCTGAATGATGTCTATCTCTTTAAGTGGGCTTCACACAATTGGAAGTTTTCGTTAGGTCTGTGGGCAATCGTGTTGATTTTGATGTTGTTCATGAAATGGCGAACCTCAAGTCTTGTGAGCTCTACATTGGTCCTGGGTTTGTTTGTTGGACAGTACCTGGGTGATTACATCAAATCGGTGGATACATCGGAACATGTGACACATAAGGGCTTCTTCATCTGGGTGTTGATAGTCTTGTTTTCGCTGGTTCTGGGACTTATTATTGAGAGAAAAGCAAAGGATAAAACTTATGGGATTTAAGCAGTTAGTACTCGCATTATCAGTGATGATTTTGGTATTAATTGGGTTGTTTGTCTGGATTGAGATGGATGCCCAAAGAGAGATTGAAATGATGCATTATGAAGATGTGGAAATGTCTTTAGTTCAAGATGGTACTTATGAGGCTGAAGTAATTACAGATCTGGTGAGTGCGAAGGTCCAGGTAATTGTAGAAGATCACGAAATAATCGATCTGATCATCCTGGGGCACACCTATGGCTTGGGTTACAATGCGGAGACGATCCGCTATAAGATTATTGAACAGAATACCTACGAGGTCGATACGATTTCTGGGGTTACTCTTTCATCGGAAGCGATCAAGAGCGCAACAAGTTTGGCTCTTAAGAAAGGATACTAGACATATGTTCAAAAGATTATTCGTTACTATCTCCCTGTTATTAATCATCAGCGGCTGTTCAGCCCAAAGCAAGACGCCTGAGGACGCGGTTGAGAAGTATTTCAAGGCGGTCTCCTCTCTCAACGTTGTCCAGATGGAACAATCGTTTGTTGAGCGTGAAGAAATCGAAGTGGGCGAAGTAGAGCTTGAAGATCTGAAAGAAATGAAGGCCTATTACGATTTCTTTAAAGAGAATCTAGCGCTCATTGAGTATGAAATTATAGATAGCACCGAATCAGAGAGTTCTGCCACGGTTCAGGTTCAAGTCAAGTACGTGAATGGCGCTGGTGTTTTCCAAAGCGTCATAAGCGAGGCCATGACCAAGATGTTTGAGCTAGCCTTTCAGGGCGAGGAAGTCACTGAAGAAATGAGTGAACAGTTTGTGAAGGAAGCGTTCGCGAACGCGGCGACCGACTTCAAGGTTGAGTTCGCTGAGGACGTGGTGATTATTCCCTTAGTTAAAGTCGGTAACGAGTGGCTTATCGAGGAAATGACGAACGAACTATTAAATGTTTCCTTTATGGGGATTTATGATTTAGGCTTAATGCTTGAAGGCATGGAGTAGTCTTTAAAACGTGCTTGCACGTTTTTTCTTTTTGAATGAAGAGGTGATTTTATGAATGAATCAATCCTTGATATCTGTCTTAAGCTATCACTAGCTTTTCTATTCTCTGGCCTCATTGGTTTTGAGAGGGAAATCAACCAGAGTAGTGCTGGCCTGAAGACTCACATCCTAGTGGGTATCTCGACGGCACTGATTGGCATCCTTCAACTGGAAGCTGTAGAGTACGCTATTTCTTTGGACTCAACGATTGTGAACGTTGATCCGGTGCGACTGGTCGCCCAGGTGGTCAGTGGGATTGGTTTTCTAGGCGCAGGGGCCATCATCGTTACCAAGCGGACCATCCAAGGTTTGACCACGGCAGCCTCTATCTGGGCTGTGTCAGCGATTGGGATTGCGATAGGTGTCGGTTCTTACTGGACGGCAACCCTAGGTTTTCTGTTTGTGATTGCTTCACTGATCATCTTTAAGCGACTCATCGTGATTGATAGCCCGCGCAGTGTGGTTATCAAATACCTTCATGAACCCAGTGCTCATCAACAGGTTCAGAAGATACTTAATAGCCAAAATGTTCCTTATGAGACGACACGATTGAGTATGGAAATCCTAGGCGATCAGATGATTATGTCACAGGTATTCAGACTGAAGAAGCCTCGTAGCTTTGATTTTGAGAAACTGGTGACACAGCTAGCAGAGACCGATTTCATCGTCAGTGTGGAACTCTCTGACATTGATTGAGATGCTTAGGAAGCAAAAAGAGGTAAAGTTTACCAACTTTGGCACTGGTCGTGTTTTACCTTTGGAAGATGTAGCGGATCCAGTCTTTGCCACCGGGAGAATGGGTCATGGCTATGCGCTGGAGTTAGAGGACGGTTTTATTAGGGCACCCTTTGATGGTATTGTGACGATGGTGTTTCCTACGGGTCATGCCTTGGGACTGACGCACAGACAGGGGATGGAAATACTGTTACACCTTGGTCTGGATACAGTTCAGCTGGAGGGAAAAGGTTTTGAGGCGCTGGTTGTGGAGGATCAGGAAGTAGTTCAAGGCCAACTTTTGTCGATTATGGATTTAGAGCTCATTGAACAAGAGGGTAAATCTACGGTTAGCTTATGCTTGTTTACCTCGGGTGAAATCATTGAACTAGTGAGGAAATATGATCGGGTTACTCCGGAGTCAGTTGATATTATTAAATGTGTTACATTATGATTTGAGTGATGTTGACTAACCTAGATAGCCTTATGTTAGAATAAGGGAAACAGAAAAGGAAGCTCGTATGTTTAAATTCAATAAAAAAAGCAACAAGTCAATATTTAGCAATTTTGGAACGGGTAAAGTCGTACCATTAGAGGAGGTACCCGATCCGGTATTCTCTACCAAAATGATCGGTGATGGCTACGCTATCGATGTGCAAGATGGTGAAATTAAAGCACCTTTCTCAGGGTCAGTCGCGATGGTTTTCCCTACGGGACATGCGCTGGGTCTGAAGGATAGTTCTGGTATGGAAATCCTGTTACACCTAGGGATTGATACCGTGGAACTAGAGGGCAGAGGCTTCGAAATACTGGTCAAAGAGGGTGACAAAGTCACTCAGGGTCAGTTATTAGTAAGAATGGATTTGGATCTGATTCACTCAGAGGACAAATCAACCATCAG
>JAAZEC010000123.1 GCA_012512495.1 Erysipelothrix sp. | reverse complement strand
TAAGAGGAACCATGGATAGCAGGTGTCATTTTGACGGAGCCAAACTCAAAGGCATACTGACCTCCCGGTTGTAAACCAAAGGTTCTCACGCCCTTATTCTCAAAATAATCGGCTATTTCCACCGTCGATATCACCAAGGCATCGTATTTCTTGGCTAACTCAAGCGTATCACCAATATGGTCATTATGGCCATGAGTCACCAGAATATAGTCGACCACGACCTCATCGAGGGTGATGTTAGCAACTGGGTTCTCAGTTAGCCACGGGTCAATAATCAGGTTGTCAATTTGAACACAGGAGTGTCCATGGTAGGTAATTTTCATAACTCCTCCTAAAATAGTGTCAGCATTTGCGCTCTCGCTTCCGAGTGGATAGACAGGGATGGATCGCTACTCAACAGCATCTTGCGGGCCATGACCCTGCTGGCATGAAGATAGTCGTAAGCCTCTTGGTCACTGAAGATCACTGGCATCCGATCATGGATACTCGCCATCTCTTGATTGGCAGCTTTGGTCACTACTACGAAGTTGGGCTTGCCCTCGGTGAAGTTCATGACGCCTGCCATGACGAACACATCGCGATCACTGACTTCGATTCTGTGCTTAATCTTATCTTTCCATTCAAAAAAAGCACTGGCCGGAATGAGACAGCGATGGAACTCAAAGTTGTTCGCGAATAAATCCTTCTCAAGAATGGTCTCCGCTCTAGCGTTGATGATTAGCTTTTTCGAGTAGTCCACATCAAATCCCCAGTTGGCTTTAATCAGAGTATGTTCCGTGGTGATAATGGGACACTTCTGAGAAGGGTATACCTCTTCCCTGGGTTCGATAAGAAATTCATTATCGATAAAAGAATAATGGGCTTGGATCTGATTAGCGTCAACGATCAACTGGTATCTTCCACACATCTTCTCACGTCCTTTGAATCTATTATACATCACTGACAAGTCTTCTCTATGATATAATGACTTAAGCGAGGTACCACATATGAATTATGGTTATTATCGAGTCTCTAGTATCACACCCCAACTCATTTTAGGGGACATTGAATTCAACACCAACAGCATCATTTCCCACATGAATCTCGCATCTAGCGAGCAAATCAGCGTGGCGGTTTTTCCTGAACTTGCTGTGAGTGGCTATACCAACTCCGATCTTTTTTATAATGATTTACTCATCAATAAAACCCAACAGGCTCTGACACAACTTGTCGAGGCTTCAAATGGTCTAAATACTCTGTTTGTGATTGGCCTACCCTATCGTCACCTTCACGCTCTCTACAATGCCATGGCCGTCCTGTTCGATGGCAAGCTACTAGGGATCGTAACTAAGACCCACATGTTTAACTATCAGGGTGGTTTCGAGCACACTTATTTCAAACCCGGACCCAAGCGTTCATTAACCCAGGAAGGCATCCCTTTAGGATCACACCTGTTGTTCCGTAATGCCAATGATCCATCAATGGTGGTGGGAGTAGAGATCTGTGAAGATTTCTGGGTACCCAATTCACCCTCGATTGAACATGCCCTAGCCGGTGCTACCATTATCGCCAATGGCTGTGCAAGCTATGAGGAACAGCTGAAACCAGATATCCGAAGGGATTATATCAAGGCTACCTCTCGTAAGCTGAAGTGCGCCTACCTCGTCGCCGCAAGTGGTACGGATGAGTCCACGACGGATGTTGTTTATGGGGCTCATAACCTGATTGCTGAGAATGGTGACATTCTTATTGAGTCCGATCCTTTCATGAATGAGTCTATCGCGATTGAGGTCGATGTTGAGAAACTAGTGAATCGCCGTCGTAAACAGAGCTCATTTGATTTGAGACTGGATACCCATGACATCATTGATTTTGACTTGAAACCAGAACACCTAACCCTATCGAGAGTCATCTCGAGCGAACCGTTTACTAATGAGGCTGATTTTCAGTACATGAGTTCGATTCAGGCCGAAGCCCTTAAGCGACGCCTAACTCATACGAAGACCAAGGTCACATTATTGGGACTCTCTGGTGGACAGGATTCAACGCTAGCACTTTTAGCTATTAAGAATGCCTATGACCTGATGGGCTTGTCGATGGATCATTGTTACACGGTCAGTATGCCAGGTTTGGGCACTTCGAGTAGGACCTTTAATAATGCCGAGAAGCTCGCTAAAGCTCTGGGTACAACTTATCTGGAGATCGATATCAAGGAGTCTGTTTTGAAACACTTTGAGGATATCTCCCATGACCAGAATGTTCAGGATGCGGTGTATGAGAACGCTCAAGCGCGGGAGAGGACACAGATTCTGATGGACTTAGCGAACAAGTATCAGGGTTTAGTGGTCGGTACCGGTGATTTGTCGGAACTGGCTCTTGGTTGGGCGACTTATAATGGCGATCACATGTCCATGTATGGCGTGAATGCGGGGATTCCTAAGACACTGATACAGCCGATGATTTATCATAATGGCTTACAGTACAGTGAAGAGATTCAGGCTGTTTTAGCGGATATCCTTGATACACCTATTTCACCTGAACTATTACCCCATAACAATAACGAGATCACCCAGAAGACCCAGGATTTGATTGGGCCTTATAAACTCCACGATTTCTTCTTGTACCACCTGGTGGAGAATGGCTTTGGACCTCGTAAGATTCGTTATCTTGCGAAAGAGGCCTTTGATCATGAAGAGATTGATAAGTGGTTACGTGTCTTCATTTCACGTTTCTTCTCACAACAATATAAACGTTCTGCACTTCCGGATGGGCCTCGTATGAGTGGTGTCTCACTTTCTCCACGTTCTGGGCATCGTATGCCTAGTGATGCGAGTTCTGCTTTATGGTTAAGGGAGTTGGATGATGCGATTAGTGAAGAGAGCTAGCTGAAACATTTGGCTCTCTTCTGATAAGCAAGTTTGGTGAAAATCAGGTCGAAAGTACTTGAACTTAACTTTGCCTTATGCTATATTATTAAAGCAGTGCCTGAATAGCTCAGTCGGTAGAGCAACTGGCTGTTAACCAGTGGGTCACAGGTTCGAGTCCTGTTTCAGGCGCCATTTATAAATAAAAATAACACCATCAATTCGATGGTGTTTTTTATAGGTCTTAATACATTGGTGGTTCTACTGATGCTCCACCATTTTTAACAGGTGTGCTAGCAACGGCCACTTCAGTAGTTAGGAAGAGTCCGGCAATGCTGGCGGCGTTCAATAGAGCAAGACGGGTTACCTTGGTTGGGTCCACGATGCCTTCGCTCATTAGGTCTACCCATTGACCAGACTTAGCGTTGAAGCCAACAGTGAGATCCGTAAGTTGACGGTCAATGATTTCTTGGCCATCGAAACCAGCGTTTTCAGCTATCTGCCACAGTGGCATAAGGATGGAATCGAAGACAACGTTGATTCCTTTTTGTTCATCGACAGAATCGCTCTTTAGGGTGCCTCTAAGCTCGTTGTAAGCTTTAGCTAGGGCAGCTCCACCACCGCTGACAATACCTTCAGAAACGGCTGCTTTCGTGGCGTTGAGGGCATCTTCAATGCGGAGTTTCTTTTCTTTGAGTTCAGTCTCAGTTGAAGCGCCGACTTTGATAACGGCCACCCCACTGGACAACTTACCGAGTCTTTCATTGAGACGGTTCTTATCATAGTCGCTATCGACATTGTCAATGCGGGCTTTGATTTCATTCATACGTGCAGCAATCGCTTCTTTCTCGCCATTGCCATTGATGATGGTCGTGTTGTCTTTTTGAACCACGACGCGACCAGCTCCACCTAGTTTTTCTAGAGTGACATCTTTAAGGTCCATGCCTAGATCTTTAGAGATGAAAGTAGCACCGGTGAGTACTGCGATATCTTCTAGGATTTCCTTCTGGTTATCCCCAAAGCTTGGTGCTTTCGTTGCGGTAACATTCAGAGTTCCACGAAGTCTGTTAAGGATTAAATTGGTAGTGACGTCATTTTCCAAGTCTTCCGCAATAATTAGTAATGGTTTATTCTTTTGTACTAACTCTTCGAGGACTGGTAGAATATCCTGCATATTGGAAATCTTGTGATCAGTAACCATGACATAGGGGTTCTCGATTTCTGTTTCCATTTTTTCACGATTGGTTGCCATTAAGGGTGAGACATAACCTTTATCGTATTGCATCCCTTCGACGACTTCTAATTCAGTTTCGAAGCTGTTGGATTCATCAACGGTAATGACACCATCACGACCGACAGTATCCATTGCCTTAGCAATGATTTGACCGATTTCAGGATCGCCTGCTGATACGGCAGCGACGTTTGAGATATCATCACTACTTTCGATAGTCTTTGTTTGAGTTAATAGGTGTTCACTGACAGCTTTTGCTGCCTTTTCAATGCCGGCTTTCATGATGACAGGGTTGGTACCCTTTTCGACGTTGGCGAGACCTTTATGAATCATGGATTGAGTAAGGAGTGTCGCGGTTGTGGTGCCATCTCCGGCGAGATCATTAGTCTTGTTCGCAACTTCATAGACTAATTTAGCTCCCATGTCTTCGAACTTGTCGTCCAACTCGATTTCACGAGCGATGGTGACCCCATCATTGG
>JAAZEC010000122.1 GCA_012512495.1 Erysipelothrix sp. | reverse complement strand
TCGGTAAATCAATTCAAGGAAGCCTCCCTACCTGTTCGGTCCTCTGTGAGCATGTTTCATATCTGCTTAATCACGAAATGTATAATATCACGGAGTTTGATTTTACGGGAGATCCATCTACGGGATTGTCTCAACTCCTTGCGGGTACTCCCTTTTCTGCTGGAGTAGTAGATTTTACCGAAAGCATCACGATGAAAATAAATCAGAAGGTTTCGAGGCGAGCAGCCCTCATGCAGTACATCGCCATCCTTGGTGGCGAGATTGAGTACGATGGCTACAATATCAACATCCGAAGTCACAGAGGAAGCATTGACTATATCCAGGTGATGGGTTCAAAGAATGTCACCGACGTGGCGGTCTCTCATGATTCCAGGGAGAATGCTTCCTCCTATGACATTTCCTTTTTCAAGCTGATGGATTTGGCTGTTGGTGATAATGTTCACATCATCTTCAATCCATTAGGCATTAACGTAAAGACTAGGATCATCTCTCTTGAGTACAATCCATTTTACAGATTCAACATCCGTGTTGAGGTGGGAAGATACAGACCAAGTATCTCAGATACCTTCTATCGCATAGAAAATTCTATTTCTAATGTTGGAAGCTCTGTGGATGATCTTCAAAATCAGGTCTATGACTTAGGCGTTTCCTACACCATTGTAAAAACACTGTCGGTGGTTGATAACAAAATCAATGTGACATATGAAGTGGAAAAAGGTGATACCCATCAGTATCATGCCGAGTACAGCTTCACCACAGATTCCAGTGGCAGGATCACCAGCATCACCCTAGAAGATATTTTCTCAGAGCTTCTCCTTAAAGAGGTCTCTTCACTTCTGATTGATGCTGCAGCCTTTGAAGTAACCTATGCCGATGGCTCAACTGGAAGCTATACTTACTCCACCGATTCCAGCGGAAGAATTACAGCCATTGAGAAAGTTTAAGGAGGAAACCCATGAGCTATGATCGTAATTTTAATAACACCTTGGCCATCTGGACAGCTTTTGGTGGTAGAGGCAGCATTGTCCTTCCTATTCCTACCTTAAGCTGGACCAAGAAGTACTATAACAATTTTGGCTATACTCAATACGGCAGCGAAAGACAAATTAATGTCTATGATAACGGAAACGCTCAGATTGCAGTTTACTATGCTAAAACCCCATACATGTCTTATTGGAACAAGACCACCAAACAATGGACCGTTGTCAGTGTTCCTTGGTGGAGTCATGGGCAGCCTGAGATACTTTATGCTGCGGATGGAGTCTTTATTGCCAAGATCGTGGGCCTTGCTAATATCATTGCATCCTTTGATGGGATTACCTGGCATAACGCTGGGTACTGCGCCGGAGCGCAAAATGCCATGACCTGTGGTGCTTATGATATGGACAGAGGCTCTGGTGTGGTCAGCTGGTGGTACTATAAATCCCCGGTTTACTATAGCTTTGATTCCCTGGAAGAACGAACTGCCTGGACCCTGGTCGGATCTGATGGAACCTCAGTCCCCATCTTTAAATACCTGACCCGGCACAAAGGATACTTTGTAGGTGTTGTTGGTGGTGACAAATCCATCGCCAGAGCCAGCACATCAAGTCCAGGAAGCTGGGGAACCACCATTCCTGAAGATGTGAATGATACTCGGTACATGTTCATTCGCTCTATCAATGGTGTGCTCTTTGTCATGAAGTTTAACTACACCAATGTAGGCGGGACTTACACCTACTATGTGAAGCTCTGTGTGATGAACGATGATGCTACGCAGATTACTGAAACCAATCTTTCCTGGGTAGGCGATCTTGCCAATAATAATATCCCTAACCCAAGAAATATCATCTGGATGCCTGATTGGGGGAAGTTTGCACTTCTAAAAGAGAGCAGTCTTTGTGTATCCTCTGATGGGATTACCTGGGAATGCTTGCATCAACCTGGTTTTACCACTAGTCAATACGACACTTTCGATGGTGCCATGTACATTCCCGGAGACGGGTTCTATGCCAAAGCCAGCGGGTATGTCTACTATGCACCTTACTAATTGAAGCTCATTTCTATCAGATTATGACGCCTTTAGCCGGGCGTCTTTTAATATATAAATCTACATGAAAGCGAGGAAAAACAATGAGAGATATTTGGACTTATATTCAACTGGCTATTGCTGGCCTTGGCGGTTGGCTTGGCTGGTTTCTCGGAGGTTACGATGGATTTTTATATGCCCTGATTGCCTTTGTTGTCATTGACTATCTGCTTGGTGTCATGTGCGCCATTATCGAGAAGCATTTATCCAGTGACGTGGGTGCTCGGGGCAT
>JAAZEC010000121.1 GCA_012512495.1 Erysipelothrix sp. | reverse complement strand
TTGTGCTCAAGGAAATGGGCAATACCCGCGTGATAGTGCTTCACTTCACCACCCACATTTTGACTTAAATCAACAGCTCCGTAATGAGTCCCCAAGACCGCGGTGTTCGATAAAAAGTCTGGCTTACTGACAATGACAACGGTCAATCCATTGTCCAAGGTCTCAATGATCTGGGTTTCATTAAATTGGGTAGATACATTCTTAATCATGAGCAATCCCTCTCAATTCATAGGTTAAAATCTCTTTAACATGGCTAAACGCCTGCATAATCGACTCAATGGTGACCTGTTGATACTTCTCAATGGTCTCTTCAACACTTAGCTCGCTGCTAGTGATAAACGATTGACTCACGAAATTGAGTAGCGCGTACTCATCGTCATGGATTGATAACAACAAATTAGCAATCATGAGCTTGGCACCCTCCAATAATTCATTGGGAATAAGCCCTTCTTTAATCTTCTTAAGTTGTTCATCCATGAGTTGGTTTGCTAACTCGATATTCTCGTCCATCAGCTGGGTATTCATGTACAGGACGCCATCGAAACCGATCGTGCTAGCTCCCACGGAATAGGCCAGTGAATGTTTCTCCCTGACTTCCTGGAAGAGAAACGAGGTCGGAAGTTGCCCCAAAATAATGGTACCAATTCGATAAGCGTGATAGAGTTCTGAATAGACATTGATTTGGGTTGAATAGAGTTTAATAAGTGACGCCTGATGAATTGGCAATTCTTCTGACACACGTTCATACTTAGCAGGTGACAATAAGTAAGCAAAGGACTCGCTACCCAGAGGTTGGTGCCCCTTGAAGTAGTTCCCAATCGATTCCTCAGCTCGCTCTTGGTCGAAATTACCCACGACAAAGAGTGCTGCCTGGGCCTCATTCATAACATACTCGTGGAACTGAACCATCTGTTCGAGATCAATTGCCTCAATATCGTCCAGCGAACCATTGCTGGTGATGGATAGCGTTGAATCCTTGCCCGCAATCTCTAAAGCCCGATTCATGGCATAGACATTGGGACGCTCAAGTTCACGATTCAACTTATCCCGTAGGTTATCCTTCGCTTCCTGAAAGGTTTGTTGTGTGATGAGCGGAGAGTACAAGATGTCGCTGAGATACTCAATGAGTTCATCCTGAATCTTTTCCTCGATGAACTGGTCACTGACACTGACTAGTCGAGCTTCGAGCTGGTGGAATTTACCAACTCCAGAAACCCTAATCCGTAAGTTAGCACCATAGAGGTTGTCTAGTTTTGATAACATGCTTGTTTTAGTTGGATAGTTAATGTTACGATCATCCATCAGTTCTGATAGTAACGCGAGTTTAGTATTGTCAACCCTCTTGAATGGTATATAGAATCGTGCTGACAAAATGATACTTTTAAATTTTTGATTGGAATGAAAATGTGTTGTAATAGTCATTTTATACCTCTTTTTCATACATGATAGTGTACCATGTTTTGCGATTGATTTCTTATTTGTGCAATTATCGAGAGAATAAACTATAATATAGGAAACAAGGAGAGATTATGGAAAAGAATAATTTTGAATTATTAGCAGATTATTATGAGTTTACGATGGCACGAGCCTTCTTTAATAACAACCAGCAGGACTCTATCGTTTATTATGATGTTTTTACCCGTTCCCATCCTGATGAGAATGGTTATCTTATCTTTAACGGACTAGAGAGAGTTATAAAAAACATCCAAAACTTTAAATTTGAGAAACACCACATTGATTACCTAAGAGAAACCGGCATAGACGATGAGGACTTCCTAAACTTCTTACTAGAGATGGAACTCAATCTCGATATCTGGGCCGTACCCGATGGGACCGTGGTCTTTAAGAACGAACCATTTTTAACAATTAAAGGGCCTATTATTCAGGCACAAATTATTGAAACACTCGTATTGTTGAGTGTCAATTATTCTACGCTAGTCACGACCAAGGCCTCCCGCATCGTCAATGCTGCCCAGGGAAGAGCCATCATGGAATTTGGTGCTCGTCGAGCACAAGGCTATGATGCTTCGGTCGAAGGAGCCCGCTGTGCGGTTATCGCAGGTTGTATCGGCACTTCCAATACTCTCGCTGGCTATCAAAACAACATTCCTGTCTCAGGAACGATTGCTCATTCGTACATCCAAATGCATTCATCAGAATATGAAGCATTCCTAAACTATGCCAAGGTGAGCCCCGATAACTGTGTGCTGCTGGTAGACACCTACAACACGCTAA
>JAAZEC010000120.1 GCA_012512495.1 Erysipelothrix sp. | reverse complement strand
TCAATTCAACATCTAGTACTGCTATGTGGTCACTATGAAGGAATTGATGAGCGGATCCTCAGTCGGGTTCATGAGACCATCTCCATTGGTGACTATGTCCTCAGTGGTGGTGAAGTTGCGGCCATGGTGGTTAGTGATGCTGTCATCCGCTTGGTCGATGGGGTGATTTCACCAGAATCGATCGATGAAGAATCCTTTGAGAATCATTTGTTGGAATACCCGCAGTATGCGGCTCCACGCGTCTATGAAGGAATGGCAGTTCCTGAGGTGCTATTGAGTGGTCATCACGAGAACATTCGTAAGTACCGTTTGAAAGAGGCGTTGCGTAAGACCAAACTGCTGCGTCCAGATTTATTAGAGAAGAAAGATTTATCTAAAGAGGAGAAGAAAATACTCGAAGAGTTTGATTTCTAATTCTACTTGTGATAAAGTATTATAGCCTTTGGTTCCGCTGATAGTCTATGGTGTTCATGAATCAAATCAAAAGGTAAACATAGAAGGAGCGAAGAAAATGAACTTGAATTTAGTTAATGAGATCACCAAATCGCAAATGCGTACCGACCTGCCTGAATTCCGTCCAGGATATACAGTGCGTGTCGATGTTCGTATTCAAGAAGGTGGCAAAACCCGTATTCAAGCATTTGAAGGTTTAGTAATTGCGAAGCAAGGACGTGGCATCGGTCAAACATTCACCGTGCGCAAGATTAGTAATGGCGTCGGAGTTGAAAGAACATTCCCAGTCCATTCACCAATTATTGCTGCAGTGTCAGTCTTACGTAAAGGTAAGGTCCGTCGTGCGAAACTGTTCTATATGCGTGAGCGTTCTGGCAAGTCCGCAAGACTTAAAGAAATCCGTTAATTACAAGGGAAAGCCGACTTTTAGTTCGGCTTTTCGCTTATTTGGAGGTGGCATATGAAAAGAAGACCATTTGTCTGGGATTTAGTTAAAGCATTCGTAGGAGCACTTCTCTTAGTCCTAGTTATAAATCATTGGATTGTTAAACCCGTCAGAGTGGTCGGGGCATCCATGTATCCGACACTAGAAGATGGTCAGGTAGGTTTTTCCAATATTCTGATCCATAAGATTGAGAGTGTTGAACGTTTTGATGTGGTCATTCTAGCCGTTGAACAGGACGGTGAAGAAATCTATATTGTGAAGCGTGCCATCGGTCTGCCCAATGAAACGATTGAAATGAGAGATGATGTGCTCTACATCAACAATGAACCAATCGAACAACCATTCTTTGATAATGACTGGTATCAATCCATCAAGGAATCAATGAATGGCAATTTCACCAGTGACTTTGGCCCCATTACACTAGAATCCGATCAGTACTTTTTCTTAGGTGATAACCGGCGATTCTCACTCGATTCCCGTTACTATGGTCCCTTTGAATCCAGGGATATTGTCGCCAAAGATCTTTATATCCTCTATCCATTTCAAGACATAAAAATTATTAGAAAGTAGGTATCCCATGAGTATTCAATGGTTTCCCGGTCATATGACCAAGGCCAAACGTGCCATAGAAGAACAGCTCAAAGCAGTCGATATGGTCATTGAATGCCGTGACGCCCGAATACCAATTGCTTCATCTAACCCCATGATTGAAGAGCTGATTCAACATAAGCCACGCTTAATTGTTTTAACAAAACGAGATTTAGCTGAGAGTAAAATAACGGATCAATGGATCGCCCATTACCAAGAAGAAGGTATCTTAGCCATCGCGCTCAATGTGCTCAAGGACAATGTCATTTCCTCAATCTCCAAAGGTTGTGAACTGGCCATGAAACCCAAACATGAGAGAGACTTGAAACGAGGTATTCGCCCCCGCATGACCCGAGCACTAGTGGTCGGTGTACCCAATGTCGGCAAGTCAACACTCATTAACCGCCTAGCTCACCGCAAGGTGGTCGAGGTCGCCAATCGTCCCGGAGTCACGATGTCCCTGAAGAGAATTCGCATTAGTGATAAATTAGAAGTGGTCGATTCGCCAGGTCTCTTATGGCCTCGCTTCGAAGACCAATTATATGGTATCCACTTAGCGCTGTGTTCCTCTATTAAGGAGACGGGTTATCAGATTGACGCGATTGCACAGTATGGTTACGACTTCTTTAAAGAAGAGCGCACAGAAAAGTTGTTGGAGTATTATAAAATAGAAAGTCTAGATGATCTGGAGTCCTTTTATCGTGTGCTCACTACGCGAGTAGGTCAGCCGGAGGACCGTGGTCCACAGCTGTTTTTAAGAGACATTCAAAATCATGCCTTTGGGCCAATTAGCTGGGAGAAACCTGATGAGCGCACTGCGTGACTATGAGGTAGCCGCCTGGGCTAAACAGCAGAGCATTTGTGGTATTGATGAAGCAGGAAGGGGACCCTTAGCAGGTCCTTGTGTTGTTTGTGGGGTCATACTGAAACCCAATGCTGAGACGGGCACGATCGATGATTCCAAGAAGCTCAGTGAAAAGGCGCGCAATGAAGCCTTTGAATTGATACAGACCATCAGTGAGAAGATTATCGTGAGAATCGTCTCGATTGAAGAGATTGATCAATACAACATCTATCGTGCGACACAACTAGCCAATGAAAGCATTGCGGAAGAGGCACAGGCTGATCTGGTCTTGACCGATGCTATGCCATTGACGACGGGTTACGAGCATCTTTCTCTAATTAAGGGTGATCAGCGCAGCATCTCTATCGCTTGCGCGTCGATTATTGCGAAAGTGACGCGTGATCGAATCATGGTAGAGTATGATAAGTTATATCCACAATATGGTTTTGCCAAGCATAAGGGCTATCCAACGAAGGCCCATTATGAGGCGATTGAGAAATATGGTGTTCTGCCGATTCATCGGCAATCGTTTAAACTTTATAAACAGGTGACACTGTTTTAGTGGAAGAAGTGAAATTGGCTGCTATCTAAGAATATGAGAAACTATTTGAAGAATGTAGCTATTCACACCCAATCGAACTACAAGGAAATGATTAAGTTGATTAATCATTTCGAAGCGGTTCCCGATTATCCTTGCCATTGTGAGTTTGTGACTTATGGTGAAGATGCCTATCCAAAAGTACTTTATGATTGCCATTACCCACCACTCGTGTTATTTTATTATGGAACCTTATCGCATCTTGATAAACCCTGTATCTCGGTCATCGGTTCACGAGACTGTAGCGACTACGCTTATTTCCAGACCCAAAGAATCGTGACTGAGCTTGCTAAGAAGTATGTGATTGTCTCGGGTCTTGCTAAGGGAATCGATGGGGTTGCCCATCGTAGTGCACTGAGTGGGATGGGTACGGTGGGGTTTCTGGGCTGTGGGATTGATACCATTTATCCCAATGAGAACAAAGCGCTCATTGAACAAATGAAATCAAAACAGCTTGTAATCAGTGAGTATTATGGTACAGTTCAACCACGGAAGGCCTATTTTCCGTGGCGAAACCGCTTGATAGTCGCAGCAGGCCAAAGTTTGTGTGTAATGGCGGCGCGCATCCGTAGCGGGACCATGAGCTCTGTCAATCAGGCAGTCTTATTAGATCGCGACATTTATTGCTTGCCCTTCGGGTTGGATGATTCCAGCGGCGAGGGGTGTTTAGAGATAGTCAATTCAGGAGGCACTCTCCTTACTAAGGATGTGCTGGCAATGATATTAGATAGGAGTCAGTAACATGAAAAATCTGGTTATCGTGGAATCACCTTCCAAATCAAAAACAATTGAGAAATTCTTAGGTAAAGACTATAAGGTTGTTTCTTCAAAGGGACACATCCGAGACTTAGCCATTAAGGGCAAAGATGGGCTTGGGGTTGATGTCGAAAACGACTTTGAAGCCACTTATACCATCAACAAAGACAAGAAGGATACAGTCAAAGAACTTAAGGCCCTTCGCAAGAAAGCTGACAATGTCTTTCTGGCAACCGACCCCGACCGTGAAGGTGAAGCCATCTCTTGGCACCTTGCCAAGGAGTTAGAGGTTGATGAGACCCAGGCCAATCGGGTTATTTTCAACGAAATAACCAAGGATGCGGTCTTGGCTGCTTTTGAGCATCCACGAGTGATTGATGCTGATTTGGTCAAATCTCAGGAAACGCGAAGGATTCTGGACCGAATAATTGGCTTTAAACTATCTAAATTATTGAAATCAAAGATTCGCTCCAAGAGTGCCGGTCGTGTTCAATCGGTGGCCTTGAAGATTATTGTTGAGCGTGAAAAGCTCATTCAAGCCTTTGTTCCTAAGGAATACTGGAGCATTAAGGCACTCTTTAAGGAACAGAAAATCGACTTTGAAGCAGTGCTCATGAAGCAAGACAACAAGAAAATTACACTAGACAACGAAAACGAAACCAAGGATGTCCTTAAGGACTTGGCGGGAGCTTTCCTGCTCGATGAAGTCAAGAAGACCAATCGTCGTAAGCAACCTTCACCGGTCTTTATGACCTCTACACTCCAACAGACGGCAGCTTCGAAGATTAATTTCAATGCGAAGAAGACGATGCGAGTGGCACAGAAGCTCTATGAAGGGATTGCGATAGGGGAAGAGACGGAAGGTCTAATCACCTATATGAGAACCGACTCGACACGAATGTCCGAGGGCTTTGTGAGCACGGCACTAGAGTATATTCAAGAGAACTATGGCAAGGAATATGTCGGCAAGTATAAAAACAAGTCGGCTGACAATGCGCAAGACGCTCACGAAGGGATTCGTGTGACGGATATCACGCGCACACCAGAGTCGATTAAATCAGACTTAAGCAGTGATGAGATCAAGCTCTATTCACTTATTTATGCACGCACGATTGCTTCGCTGATGGCACCTGCCAAGCAGGCGTTAGTCACTTATACTTTCGTTAAGAATGGCTATGAGTTTGTGTCCAATGGTATCGAAATGACGTTTGATGGTTACACGCTTGCTTATGGTAAGTATGAAACCAATAAGGACAAGATTCTACCAGTGCTTCAAGAGAAACAAG
>JAAZEC010000119.1 GCA_012512495.1 Erysipelothrix sp. | reverse complement strand
TTAGCTTGCTAGTTATGGCCATTGTGGCCCCGATTGTCAACTTTGTCCTGTTACCAAAGCTTTATTTCGCTGGAGATGCATCGGCTACCATCAATGCCATCACCAACAACAGTCAATGGTTATGGGCAGTGATCCTTGGATTCCTATTAGTCATTATCTTGGACATCATCGTCGCGCTCGCACTCCGTGAGTACCTCAAAGATGTCGATCGCTCCCTGTCCAACGTGAGCGCACTCCTACGGGTTCTCTATGCGCTGTGCTTCCTAGGAGCTTTGGTACCCCTAGTCATGGCGAGCTTTGATCCGACCACTGGTTACACAGCCTTCGCCACCTTCGATTTTGTCTGGAATCTAGCACTCGTGATCTTTGGAATCCATCTGTTCACTTTGGGTATCCTGTTCCTCAAGGCTAACCGTGTTACAAGGTTCTTAGGACTCCTCTTGATCGTGGCAGGAATAGGCTATATAGTCGATACGGTCCTTATACTGCTGTATGTCAACTTGGGCTTTGAACTATCGATGGTGACATTCATTGGGGAAGTGTTCTTGATTGTTTGGTTATTATTTATAGGAAGAAAGAGAGAATTAAACGCATGATGAAAATACAAGTCTGGTCCGATTTCAGGTGTCCTTTCTGTTATATCGGTCATCAAAACCTCGAGAAGGCCATCGCCCAATCCTCAAAGGATGTTGAGATAGAAATAATGAGCTATGAACTTGCTCCCGATATTCAACCACAAAGGGATCAAAGTTATGTCGAACAACTGGCAGGTAATATAGGGCTATCGGTCTCACAGGCTCAACTACGCCTCAGTCAAATTGACATGATGGCCAAAAAGGCAGGTCTGAATTATGACTTCAACAACATGATCGATGCCAACAGCTTCAAGATCCATCGCGTGTTCCAGATGGCAAAGCAGCTAGGAAAGGGCAACGAGTTCTTCAAAGTTGGCATGGCCGCTCACTTCACCCATGGTCTCGACATCGCCGACGAACAGACACTCATTGACTTGGCCCTTCAGGTCGGAATGAGTGAAGAAGACACAAAAAAAGCACTGCAGTCGGATGAGATTGCCTATCAAGTCAGAACCGACGAAGCCACCGCCCGTAATATAGGCGTTCAAGGCGTCCCTCATTTTGTTCTTGATGACAAAGTCTTCGTCAGCGGTGCTCAGCCAGTAGAATCCTTTATTGAAGCGATTGAATATGTTGAATCGCTATCCAGTAATTTGGCCTGTTCGGATGAAAGTTGTATTGTACCTTAGTTATTAAGTTGTTGTAATTCATACATGTGGTAGTAGAGTCCCTGTGCAGCAATCAGCTCATCGTGATTGCCACGCTCCACAATCTCGCCCTGGCTCAACACCAGAATCTGATTGGCATCCTTGATCGTCGATAAGCGGTGCGCAATCGCAATTGTTGTCCTACCTCGTGTCAAACGAGTCAATCCATCTTGAATAAGGCTCTCAGTCTCTGTATCAATGTTCGCGGTCGCTTCATCCAGAATCAAAATCTTTGGATTAGTCACCAGCGTCCTCGCAAAGGCTAGGAGCTGTTTTTGTCCGCTCGAGAAGGCAGCTCCACGCTCTACCACTTGGTGGTGATAGGTATCGCTCAGCTCCTCAATGAAAGTGTCTGCCTGAACAAACTTGAGTGCCTCAATCACTTCCTCATCCGTAATGGATTCATCAAGCAACCTCACATTATCCAAGATCGTTCCATAATAGATGAAGGGATCCTGTAAGACGAGACTCATTTTCTCGCGCAGGTGTTCCAGTGTGAAATCCCTAATGGAGTGACCATCAATCAGGATATCGCCTTCATAAAACTCATAGAAGCGCATCATGACATTGATAATGGAACTCTTCCCGGAACCCGTATGACCCACAAGGGCCAACGTCTCACCCGGATTGACTGTAAAGGAGATGTTCTTCAGTACTTTGTTTCTACCATCATAGGAGAAGCTCACATCCTTAAACTCAATCTTAGCCTCACTAATCACAGCATCCTCTTGAGGGGTCTGTTGAGGTGTAATTTCCTCATGGTCCATAATCGTGAAGACACGACTGCTGGAAACAATCGCCTGTTGGAAGATGGCCAACCGATCCATAATCATAAAGAGGGGATCATACAGCATATAGACATAGTCCACAAACATGAGCACGAGACCAGCCGATACAATCGTATCGAAGGATTGAACACCGAAGTAGAGTAGAATAGCCCCAATCGTTAAGGCCGTCAACAGGTGAATGATCGGATAGAGTAGAATGCCATCAAGCTTCAGGTTAGCCATTCGGGCGTCGTAGTAGTCATCGTTGGTTTGTTTGAACTCACCAATCAAGCGCTTCTGTTGGTTAAACACCTGAATGATACTCATGCCGGCAATTGATTCCGCCAGCTTGGTATTCAACTCACTCAATTTAGAACGCGCTCTTTGATAGGAACGGGTCGATTTCTTCTGGTACACAAAGACCACCAGCCCCGCAATAGGCACAAAGAACATGCTGATGAGGGCCAGGATCGGGTTGAAGATAAACATCGCAATCAAAACCGAGACCACCATAATACTGGAGCTGAAGACGACCGAGATAACCGACACCAACATCTCCTGAATTGAATCCGTGTCATTGGTGACCCGGGAGACAATGGAACCGGCGGGTGTCTTATCAAAATAGCGCATGCCCATACCTTGAAGCTTTTCAAAGAGTTGGTGACGAATGGTCTGGGTAATACGATTACCCAAGGCATAGAAGTTATAAACATAGAGGTATCTGAAGATGGAACTGACCAGCGAAATGCTAAGATAGGCAAACGACAGGTAAACAATCATGGTCATGTCACTCTGACCACTCAGCACATAGTCATCAATCAAGCTCTTAATAATAGCAGGGCGAACCAAATCGGTCGTCGTTGCTACCAAGAGGAACGCAATCGAAATGATAAGCGTCCATTTCATATCCTTGACATAAGCGACCAGTCTTTTCAGTAGTTGCCACTGCTGAGTGCGACTCAGCGTGATCTTTTCATCAGTCTGTTTCAAGTGGTTCACCTCCAATCTGGCTCAGTTGTTGCAAGTTGTAAATCTGTCCATACCAGCCATCATTAGCCAGTAACTCATGGTGATTACCACGCTGAACCACATTTCCATCCTCTAAGACCAAGATGTGGTGGGCGTGACTCAAGGCAGAGAAACGATGTGCAATAATAATGGTTGTTTTATCCTGACGAACTTCCCGTAGGTTTCTTAAGATGATTTCTTCCGTCCTCGCATCAACTGCCGACAGAGCATCATCCAGAATCAAGCATTCAGGATTGAGAAGGATGGCACGCGCCATAGCAATCCGTTGTTTCTGACCACCCGAGAGCGAAACACCCCGCTCACCAATGACGGTTTCGTATTGTAGTTCAAAATCCATAATATCCGCGTCCACATCAGCAATTCTCGCGGCCTCACGAACCCTCTCGAGACTTACCTCAGGCATCCCAAAACGGATGTTATCGGCAATGCTCATAGAAAATAGGAACGGATCTTGGGGGACATACCCGAAAGCATCCCGGTAATTGTACAGGTTGTATTCCTTAGCCGGAGTGTTCCCAAAGGAAATGGCTCCCTCATATTCATCGAATTCTCTCAGTAGTAGTTTAATAATGGTCGACTTACCAGAACCGGTCTTACCCACAATGCCCAGCGTTTCACCACGAAGAAGGTTAAACTGTACGTTATTAAGGTTGATGCCTTCCTCTTGATTAGGATACTGAAATGACTCGACATTGAAGCTAATATCACCCGAAGGGATCTCATTCAAGGAATCCTTCAGATTAAGGATATCCGGATTGACACTCAACAGGGTCTCAATCCGTTCATAGGAAACGAGTCCTCGGTTCATGGTGTTAAACATGAAGCCTATGGCCATCATTGGCCAGTTTAGTTGGTAAATATAGTTCACGAAGGTTACGAGGTCTCCGGCCGACATCTCATCATTCATGATGAGATAGCTACCAGCCACCAAACTGAGGAAGATTGAAAGGCTACTAATCATGATAATGACGGGATCAAACAGCGCATCCCAGCGGGTTACGTTAAGGTTTTTTTGATAGACATCATCGGCCAACTTACTGAAGCGCTTGATTTCATTATCTTCCTGACCAAAGGTCTTCGTGACCTTGATACCATTGATATTCTCTAGTACCCTATTATTCATATCGGAGAAGGCCTCTTGTGCGACGTGATAGGTCTTGTGGAGCTTTTTACTGAGGTATTGAGAAGCGATAATAAGTAGTGGCATGGGCAAAATAGCGATCAGTGTCAGCTTCATGTTCACGCTAAAGAACATTGCCAATAGGACGGTGATGCCTGAAAAGAGCGAGTCAAACAGTTGAAGCACACCACGACCGGCCACGTTTTGAATGGCGGTCAGGTCATTAGTCGCTAGTGCCATTAGTTCACCTGAACGTCTTTTTTGATAGAAGGCCGAAGACATGCGGGTGAGGTGCTTGAAGATCGTGTTACGCATTTGATTCTCAAGACGGAAGCTGGTCCCGAAGATAAAGATGCGCCAAATATAGCGAAGGGCATACATCATCAGGGCGATAAACACAAAAGCACTCACACCGAGTATTAGTAATTGTGGTGTGAGTGATTGTTCTGCCATAATATCGATCATTAACCCCATAATACGTGGGGGAATGACACTTAAAATAGAGATAGATAACAAGGCAACCAATCCTATACCATATGATTTTTTCTCTTGCTTAAAAAACCAGCCCAAATGTTTCAGAATAATCATTTTAATCCCGCCTTCAATGCACATATTATGAACTATCCAATTTAGTGTGTCAATGATTAGTGACTCATGTTAAAATAGTGAAAGAAATGGAAGGAACCGCCATGATTAATGTCTTAAAAGGGATACTAACAGCTTTTGCCTTATTGGTGCCAGGGGTCTCTGGCGGCACCATGATGATTATACTCAATGTCTACGACCAAGCGATTGAAGCCATGTCACAATTGATCAGTGGCAAGATTGTCCACAAGAAGTTGATGTTTCAACTCGTCGTGGGTGGCCTAATCGGCATCATTTTCTTCGCCTCCAGCATCGAGCGCTTAATCTCCCGCTTCCCCATGCAGATGAGCTATCTGTTCTTAGGAATCATCGTAGCTGGCATTGGTGCCTTTATTAAGAAGATCGATTTCA
>JAAZEC010000118.1 GCA_012512495.1 Erysipelothrix sp. | reverse complement strand
GATCGTCAGTGACGCAACCGATGTCATGGGGCATGGGTTCTCAATTGAAACAAAGATATAAATGAGGTAACTATGATCGTATTGCGAAATGTCTATAAAAAGTACCCTAATGGAACCAATGCTCTCTTTGACCTGAACTTAACCGTCAATCGTGGAGAGTTCATTTATGTCATTGGACAAACTGGTTCTGGAAAATCAACATTGATAAAACTCTTGGACGCTGAAGAAAAACCAACTTCAGGTGATGTCCGAGTCAGTGATATTGATGTTGGGCGCTTAAAGAGAAGAAAAATTCCATATTTTAGAAGACATGTTGGAGTGGTCTACCAAGACTTTAAATTACTCCCACGAAAAACTGTGTTCGAGAATGTGGCTTTTGCTTTAGAGGCACTCAATATGCCAACCCAACATATCAGAAAACGAGTCCGTGAAGTGTTGGCACTCGTCGATTTATCTGACAAAGCTAATTCATTTCCAAACCAACTCTCTGGTGGGCAACAACAGCGGGTCGCCATTGCACGAGCAATTGCGAATCGTCCCTTTATTTTAATCGCGGATGAACCAACTGGTAACTTGGACCCAGAGAAATCAAAAGGCATTATAGAACTACTCGAAGAAATCAACAAAGCTGAAAACACAACTGTTATCATGGTGACCCATGACGAACAATTGGTCAACTTATATAAGAAGAGAACTGTGGTCCTTTCAGAAGGACATGTCGTCGCAGACCTCAATGTAGGAGGATACATCAATGAAGCGGATTTTTAGATCAATCAAAGAAGGCTTCATCGGATTCTTCCGTCATTTCTCAGTCTCTTTATCCTCTCTTGCGGTTGTCACATTGACCATGCTGTTTCTAGGAGCAATCTTGTTAGTCACAGACAACATCACAGCAATGACCCGCAATATTGAAACTGAAATTGAATTATGGGTACCCATTAAACATGAGTATGAAGACCAAGCTGAAACATTAAGAGAAGAATTATTAGCAGATCCGACCATTCATGAAGTCACCTTTAAATCAAAAGAAGAAGACTTAGAATTATTGATCGCTGAATATGGGGAAGAATATGCCTTCTATCGTGAAGACAATCCCATCTTTGATTCCTTTACCATTCAAGTCACTGAAGGTCGATACCTTCAAGCCACGGTTGATAAACTAGAGGCCATGCCTTGGCCAGAACAAGTTTCTGGTGGAGGTGACGCAACCTCTCAAATGATCAGTGCCCTTAATGCTGTGCGAGTAGGGGGAACCGTGTTAGTCGCTGCCTTATTGGTCTTAGCTGTCTTCTTAATCTCCAATACGATTAAACTATCCATCTTTTCTCGACAAGATGAAATTGAAATCATGCGAATTGTCGGGGCAACCAATAGTTTTATCCGATCACCATTCTTAATTGAAGGATTATTGATTGGTCTATTTGGATCCATCATTCCAATCTTAGTGGTTATCTTTGGATATCAATACTTACTTAACTCCGGCATTGCTTCAGGTCTATTCACTATGATAAACTTAAGCCCAATGATGCCACTAGTCAGAAATATTTCCATTATCTTACTAGTCACCGCATTAACCGTTGGATTCTTAGGATCCTATATCTCGGTGACAAAACATTTGAGGTGGACACGATGAAAAAATTAACAGCTCTATTAACACTTCTACTGATGTTCAGTGTTGTCAATCCAGTGTATGCAATTGATAACAGTGAATTTTCAGCCAATGAAGCCTATTATCGCGAACTTTGTACTAATACATTAACTAGCGAAGATAGAGGCACTTGTAAACAGTTTCAAGAGTATTT
>JAAZEC010000117.1 GCA_012512495.1 Erysipelothrix sp. | reverse complement strand
CCCCAAGAGTTGCGGCAACGATTCGGACGGGTCTGACGGCGGATGCCATCAAGGTGGAAGTCGATGCTTCAAGTAGCTTGTTAATGACAAGGCCTGCTTTCGGGGGTAACCTGTATGCGACGATTATTTGCCCTCATACGTATCCTCAGATGTCCAGTATTCGTCCGGATGTCTTTGTGAAGAAACAATATCATAATGAAGAGAGACCGGTTGAAACCTTGGAAATCAGTTTTGTGGAACAGAATGAGATTGAGGTCCTAACGAGAGTTGCTAAACCACACAAGAAAGCGGATCTTTCGAAGGCTAATGTGATTGTGGCTGGTGGACGCTCCATGGCGAATCATTTGGAACTTCTTAAGGAGACTGCCTATCTATTGGATGGTAGCCTAGGAGCCTCCCGTGGTCTAATTGAAACGGGCAAGGTAGGGAAGGGCTTCCAGATTGGACAGACCGGTGTGACCGTGAGACCCTCTATCTATCTGGCCTGTGGTATCTCTGGTGCAGTTCAACATACGGCGGGGATGGATCAATCCCAGACCATCGTGGCCATTAATACCGATCCGAATGCTTCTATCTTTGGGATTGCGACTTTGGGGATCGTGGCGGATGCGCCTGCGGTGCTTAGACTGTTACCTAAATACCTATAATATAAAAACACACTTCATTCCTGAGGTGTGTTTTTGCTATTTAACTGATTGAGCAGTTCAATCTGGATGTCCTGTATTTCCATTAAATGACCCATCTGTTCATAAATAAGGTGGTTCATTTTTTCGTGTAATAACCTGATTTCGATTTCTGATTTCAGGTTCACTTTGTAGTTGCTCATGGCTTGCTCGCGATCGCGTTCCTCTTGACGATTTTGGCTCATCATAATAATGGGAGCTTGGAGTGCAGCGAGGAAGGAGAGGACTAGATTTAGGAGAATAAAGGGGTAGGGATCGAATGGTTTAGTGAATAGGGCGATGGAATTGATTGAGATCCAAAGAATCATGATGATACTGAAGGTAATGACGAAGCGCCAGCTACCGCCAAATTTAGCGATCGAGTCCGCTGCCCTTTGACCTAATGTGAGTGTCTTGGTGTCCTGGGTAGTGTGGCTAGTGATTAGCTCCTGTTGATGGATGCTTTCTAAGATTTCCTCATCGATTTTATGAACTTTACGATGGTCCGATTGGATTGACTTTTCGACTTCCTTCAAGCGTATTTTTAATAGTTCATTGGAGGTGATCATGTCTGTTTCTTTGAGTTCGGGATGTTGCTTGAGAATTGCTTTTTGAATGTAAGTAGGTAATTGATTTATCTGGGTACTCGTCTTATTGCTCATCTTCGTTTCTCCTATGAAACCTGGAATGACCCATTAGTTTCTATCCATTGAATCCATGTTTGACCTGGGTTCAATTTGAATTCTTGACCATCTTCTCTGGTGTAGATGGTCGGGGAGGTAATTGAGGCTTTGGACCAATTGAGGTTGACTTGTTCTCCATGGCTAATCAGGATGGCTTGACCTTGACCGACTAGGTTGAATTCCTTGTGGACGCCATTGGCCGCGGTATGGTAGTCACTCAGGTGAATGATGATATTAGTTGCCTGAATGACTTCACCGGTCGTTTCATCGATATGTTCCACATTGTAATTCGTACGGGCATAGGTCTTCAGGGTCTCATCGTAATGGTAGGTGGCCCCATAGACATTGCCATAGGTGAGGGAGACGGTCGTTGCTGGAGTTCCACCAATCGCTTGTGTATCCTCGTAGAAAGTAAAACCGTTGAAATAATTGGTGTTGCTGTAGCCTAACTGATCAGCACGCTCATCCAAAGCATCGAGACTTGTGTAGGAATTATGAGGGGCGACCTTATGAGACTGTCTTTGGTAGGTACTTCCATCGTAGAGCATTCCGCTCACGTTTTCGACACCATACTCGGGAATGAGGGCCAAGACAGAAGCATCCGCACCATGGTGTGCATAGATAGCTCCATACTCAGCGACCGTCGCCACAAAGTAGGGACGTGCCGAACGGACACCGCCGACACTGACGTTTTCAGTGTGTTCAAAAATGGCCATAAACCGAGTCGCGACACTTTCGACCCGTATCTCGTAGACTATTTTCGCGTTTGAAAGACCTGCCTGAGGTCGTGCCCCTGGAGCGTTATCGAACATGACAGCAAAAATACGGGCATCATTAGGTTCATTG
>JAAZEC010000116.1 GCA_012512495.1 Erysipelothrix sp. | reverse complement strand
TCAATGAGTTATGGAAATCACGATGAATCCGGATATCCTCAAACGTCAACAGTGCCTGATGGGCACCCACTAGCCGTAGCACATCGGAAATCTGATCCGAAGCTTTAAGATAAGCAACGATTTCATGGCGGCGCTTAGTTAGTTTCACATTCACGAAGAATTTCTTCAATAAATCTTGAACGAACGAAGCTGTCTCCTCATCAAGGAAACGAATCTCCAAATGATAGTTAGCCGTCGAGGGGTCATTGATGGAACCCTTGATCATAAACCAGCCAGCCAAGTAGGCACGGACTGCCTCATCACTAGTGATGCGCGACAACAGTATCTTCTTCTGGATCTTACCACGGCTGTAGAGCCCGACATCTTCCAGAATCATTTTAACCTTTTCCGTAATAGTAATAGAGGTAGTTGAGGTCTTTGTCAGCTTATGTTTCTGCTCGTAATCAATCTGGCACTCTACCTGATAGAGCTGTTTCAACAGCTGGACATAGCGCTTGGCCAAGAAGACCTGTGAGAACGATAGGCGAAAAGGTTCTCCAAAAACAACCTCCTCTTTCAAGGCTGCTTGAATGAGGCTGGCCAACTGAGCCTTCGCATGATTGTCTTCCAATTCATACGACGCTATTTCTTTTTTTACATCGAGGGAAAATGACATTTAATCACCTGTTATCTGGAGCTGCCTCAGCAGATGCATGAAGCTTCTGGCAATTAGCAGCGGGTCGTGTCGAACTTGATTGTTCTCAAAGGTTAAGAGTGGATAACGATACTTCGCGAAGTTTTGCTTGGTACCATCCGATTTGACCGGGACACTGAGTTCTGTCTTGTAAATCTCACGCAACTCGAAGGGGATCACATCACTAGCGATGACGACCGCGTCCAATTCGAAGTTACCATGTTTCTCAATGGCCCGCACATGATCCTCAATGCTATAGAGATCGGTCTCACCAAGCTGGGTCATGACATTACAGTAGTAGATGACTTTGGCCTCAGCCTGTTGAATCGCTTCCTTGATACCTTCAATAATAATATTAGGCAAGATGCTGGTATAGAGCGAACCAATCCCTAAGACAATCACATCCGCGTCCCTAATGGCAGAAACGGCTTTGGGCGTGGCCTCCACCTGTTCCGTATAGAACACCTTCTCTATCTGGTTGCGATCCTTTGGTATATTATCCTCTCCCATGACAATCGTGCCATCGATCATCTGAGCATACAGCTGGATGGTCTGGGTCGTAGAAGGAATAATATCACCTTTGACTTTAAGGATCTTGGAAATCTCACCAATAGCCGTGTTCATGTTACCAAACTTCTGGATAAGTGCCGTCAAGATCAAGTTGCCAAGGTTGTGTCCTCCAACATCCCGACCCTCGCCTGGTACTCTGACATCTTCAAATCGATAGTCCATCAGTGAGGTTAAAAGCGATTCGGATTCGCCCAAGGCGCTCATGACGTTACGGATATCACCCATGGCTGGCAAATGATAGCGATCCCGGATTCTTCCGGTACTGCCACCACTATCGGCCACCGTGACAATGGAGGTTAGGTGTAGCTGGTCCAGCGTCTTAAGCCCTCGCAACATAGTTGCGGAGCCAGTGCCGCCACCAATGACAACGACCTTAATCACGAATCTTCTCAATCTTGCGCTGATGCCGGTCAACGACATCCCGCTGATTCTTATCTATATCCCTGTGGTAGGAACCCACATTGGGTTTCTGTTCAGGGTTTTGACCCATCAGAGCCTTGTCTGTGGAGGAGTAGTGAGCTGCTAGATAATTGGCTAACACGACCGAGCGATGTTGACCACCGGTACAACCGATCGCGATATTTATAACACCACGATCCATGTTCAAACTCTCTTTGAGCACATCATCTAACAGGGCGATGAGTCTTTCCATGAAGGGTCCGGTCTTTTCATCGTTGAGGACATAATCACGAACCTTGTGGTCTTTGCCTGTCAATAGGCGCAGGTCCTCATCGTAATATGGGTTGTCTAGGAAGCGAACATCGAACACATAATCAGCATCGAGGGGCAAACCATAGCGATAGCCAAAGGATTGAAACACGATCCGGGTACTTAAATAGAACTTGAAGTTCAACTGATCCTCATAGATATCAATGAGGTCACTCTTATTGGTAAAGGTTGTGTCGATGGTGATTTGAGCCGCTGCTTCATACTCCCCGAAAATTTCGCGTTCCTTTTCAATTGCTTCATCGATAGTCTGTGCCTGATTGGTAATGATGAGTGGGTGAGTCCGCCGGTTGTACTTGTAGCGGCGTCTTAGCTCATCATCGGAACAGTTCAAGAAAACAATTCGGGGGTTAATGCCATTTAATTCAATGCTTTTAGCGAAGGCAGGAAACTCAAAAAGACGCACCCCTATCACAATTCGGCGATGAGGTAAGTCCTTTTCTTGCGTCCATAATTCATTAAACTGAACGAGAAGCTGTGATGGTAAATTATCAATGATTAAATAGCCCATGTCCTCAAAGATAGACATGGTGGTCGTTTTACCTGCCCCAGACATGCCTGTGACAAGAATTATATCGCGTGCCGCATCGTTCATGAATACCACCTCTTCTAATTATAGCACCTAATAGGTTGCTTAGTGTAAGTATTTAAAGGCGTTTTGCGCAGCAATGGAACCATCGCCCGTTGCCGTGACAATCTGACGAAGCGTCTTCTGTGTCATGTCCCCAATAGCATAAAGACCAGGAATAGCCGTTTCCATTTCAGGATTGACCAGGACATAGCCCTCTTCATCCGTAATGCCTAAGGCACTCAAATAGTGAGAAGCTGGATCCGCTCCAATATACGGGAAGACAGCCCTGCCTAGTAGGTCGATCGTCTCACCGGTTTCAACACTCTTGATTTTCAAGCCGGCAATTCTACCATTCTCATCGAGTAGAAACGATTCAGGAATATGTTTCTGGATGATTTCTATCTTAGGATTGCGCTCTACATTATCCTGAGCTGCCTTGTCTGCCCTAAAGACATCCCGGCGCATCACGATCGTAACCTTGTCAGCGAACTGAGTTAAATAGATTGATTCCTCAAGTGCAGAGTTACCCGCTCCTACAACGATCACTGGATCATTGCGGTAGAAAGCCCCATCACATACAGCACAGTAACTTAAGCCCTTGCCTACTAGTAAGTCTTCGTTCTCAAGTCCTAGCTGTCTTTCTACGGTACCCGTCGCAGCGATCACGACCTTGGAGGTGAAGACATCGCCAGTAGCGCTGTGGACACGAAAACCACCCTCGATTGGTTCAACGGAGGTGACATCCCCATAGAGATATTCACAGCCGAAGGCTAATGAATGGTTATGCATCTTCATGGCCAAATCAACACCGGTAATAGAGTTATAGCCTGGATAGTTTTCCACTAAATGGGTCTTGACTAGTTTTCCTCCTGGAGCCGATGACTCGAGGATGGCCGTTTTCAGTCCGGCACGGGAGGCGTAAATGGCGGCAGTCATGCCACCGGGGCCACTTCCGATAATTAATACTTCGTATTGTAAATCCATAATCGCTCCTGTTCTAAAATATTCGTAAGTTCTTCCCAGTCCGTAATCACGGCATTGGGATGATAAGTTTGAAGTTCTTCCGCCTTATCTGCTGAGGGGTGATAGCCTATCGTGTAAGCATTATAGGCCTTCCCAGTTTCAATATCGATGGAGGTATCCCCCATGTAAACGACATTGTCTTTTTTAACTTTCAGCTGGTCGGTCACTAATTCTATCATTTCTATGTTTGGTTTTCCATTCTGAACCATATCGCTACCAACGAACAGCTCAAACAGGTCGGACATCCCCAATAGCTCCAAGCCAAATTCAATCATGTCCGTCTTCTTGTTGGAAGCGACGGCCAAACGATAACCCTTATCCTTAAGATTAGTCAGGACTTCTTTGGCATTGGGCATGGTTTTGATCATGGCTGGATGGAGTTCACGGTTACGAGCACGGTAGCGCGCTACCATGTCATCGAGATTTTCGTCGGGTAGGTATTTGGTGAATGTTTCTTCCAGAGTCGGTCCGACCATGGAGTACAATTCTTCATCCGAGAATGACATTTCATAATCGGCATAGATTTCTTTGAAGACAGCAATGATAATGGGTACCGTATCGGCGACCGTGCCATCGAAATCAAAGATAAGGACTGGTTTCTTGGCTTTGAAGATTTTTCTAAAGAGCCCCATGAAACCGGCAAGTCCAACTAAGACCATCGCAATGGAGACTAACTGGGCAATGCGTAAATCACCTAGTAATAGGGAGTCGGTGCGTAGTCCTTCGATAAAGAAGCGGACAACGCCATACCACATTAGATAGGCCCAAGCGAGGTCTCCCTCTTTTAGCTTTCTGGTGCGACGTAAGACGAAGTGTATTAGAAACCAGCCTGTGATATTTAGAATGGATTCAAATAAGAAGGTTGGCTGGCGATACTCACCATTGATAAACATGTTATTGGCAATAAAATCAGGCCAGTTGTTGTAGAAGGAAGCGTCGACGACACCACCATAGGCTTCCTGATTCATGAAGTTGCCCCAGCGTCCAATGCCTTGGGCAATGAGAATATTGTAGATGGCCTCATCGGCATGTCTCATGAACGTGTAGCGTTTGCGGTGAAGATAAATCACAGCATATAAAACACCAGCAAACAGGCCCCCGTGAATCGCAAGACCACCTTCACGGAAATCTAGGATTCTGATGGGGTTGGCTAGGTAGGCTGAGAAGTCAGAAAAGAGCACATACCACAAGCGGGCTCCTACAACTCCTGAAATGAGTCCTCCGTAGAACAGATCATCGACCAACTCAAGCTTGTAACCACGTTTCTTAAAGTTTCTTATCGTTAAATAGTAAGCTATTAAGGCTCCTAACAAAATCAAGACCGCATACCAAGTAATTCCGATGCCGCCTATCTCCACAAAAGTCTTTGTGTCTGGAAAGAATGTCATATTGTCCCTCTTCTCGTAATTCTTATCTATTTTAACACCCCAGGTACTGACCTTCAACTTATAGACAAAAAAAGGACATTACCTTTCGATAACATCCTTCTTCTATATAAGGGGAAAGAGAGAGCTGCACTTCATTATAAATAATTTAGGGGAGAATTATTTTGTGCAGATAAGCTATCTCTAGCTTATGTCTACAGTATACAGGTGAATATCCTCAAAAATATCGTGTGAATTTGTGAGATTGTGTGAGCGAATGACAAAGATGTCACTCTTGAGCTCGATTCTTAGCCTGAATGAAATCGTAGACCTTTTTATCGAAGTCTTTCGAGGAATCGAAGCCCCTCTTCTTCAGTGAGAAGTCAATGACAGCCGATTCTACCAACATAGCCAAGTTACGACCCTCTTTAACGGGGAAGATCAATTGAGGTACACTCAGTCCCAACAAGCGATAGTCCATGCTGTCTTCGATACCGGCGCGGACATATTCTTTCGAATTGTCCCATTTTTCTAGATAAATGACAAAGTCAATGTTCGATTGATCCATCACCGCTGCCGCACCAAACATCCTTGAGACATTCATGATACCGATACCACGGATTTCCAACATCCCCGATAACAACGGAGGTGCGAAACCTATGAGGTTGTTGTGGGCACGCTTAACATCAACCCGATCGTCTGAGATCAGGACGTGTCCCTTTCGGATGAGTTCCAGCGCAATTTCCGATTTACCCATGCCAGATTCACCGGTCACTAAGACACCGAAACCATAGGCGTTAATTAACACACCATGAACATTTTCGATGGGTGAGAGTTCCTCTTCCAAATAGGAGATACAGTCAATCATCAGCTGGGAGGTTGGTTGCGAGGATAAGAAGATTGGGAAGTTCTTATTCCTGGCTACTTCCAACAAAATGGGTGGACAGGGTAAGTCCGAGGAAATAATGATGGCGGGTGTCCAGCCGTCTGTAATCATTTCGAAGCGTTCATACTGAACACTCGCTTCCATCTGGTTGATATAGGCGATTTCCTTGATACCAAGAATAACGACTCTCTTTGGTTCGGTGTGATCATAAAAACCTGCCAGTTCTAAGCCTGGTCGATTAATATCAGGGACAATGATCCAACGGTTGAGGGATTCATCATTGCCGGATACTTGTTTGAATTCAAAACGGCTCTTAAAATCCCTTAACTCACTTCTAATTTCATCAATAATGTACTCACTCATAGCGTTCCCCTACTCTAGGACATGTCCTAAATATTGACCTGTGTAAGACTCTTTCACTTTCGCGATCTCTTCTGGAGTCCCACTAGCAACTAGGGTTCCCCCAAGGTCGCCCCCTTCGGGCCCAAGGTCAATCACCACGTCCGCTGACTTTATTATATCTAAATTGTGCTCAATAACCATCACCGTGTCTCCATTATCGACAATTCTTTGTAAGACGGTAATAAGTTTCGCCACATCGAACGAATGTAGACCGGTCGTAGGTTCATCCAGAATGAAGAGGGTTTTACCCGTCGCTACCTTCTGTAGCTCACTAGCAAGTTTGACCCGCTGAGCCTCACCACCAGAGAGTGTGGTCGACGATTGACCAAGTTTGATATAGCCTAGGCCCACATCGACTAAGGTCTGTAACTTCTTGTGGATGCTGGGAATGCTCTTGAAGAACTCCACAGCCTCCGAGGCCGGCATCTCCAAGACATCGTAAATCGTCTTGCCTTTATAGTTTACCAATAGTGTCTGATCATTGTAGCGCTTGCCACCACATTCCGTACAGGTGACATACACGTCGGGCAGAAAATGCATCGCGATCTTCTTGACACCATCACCCTGGCAGGCCTCACAACGCCCACCTTTGACATTGAAGCTGAAACGAGACTTGTTGTAACCCATGGTCCTGGCCTCAATTGTGCTGGCGAAAATGTCCCGAATCTGATCGAAGACACCCGTGTAGGTCGCTGGATTCGATCGCGGTGTACGCCCGATGGGGCTTTGGTTAATGAGGACCAGCTTATCTAGGTTGCTGAGGCCGTTGATACGTTTAACTTTGCCTGGACGGATGTTGACTCGATTCAGGTGTTTGGCCAACGATTTACCGATGACTTCATTGACGAGGGTTGATTTACCGGAACCCGAGACACCGGTGACAACACACAAGGTTCCTAGAGGAACATCGAGGCTCAGATTCTTCAGGTTGTTCTCAGTCGCGCCGATTACCTTCAGTTTCTTGCCATTGCCCTTGCGGCGGCTGGTGGGGAGTTCAATCTTTTCTTTGCCGGATAAGAATCGTCCGGTGATACTGTTATCGACTGCCATGACTTCCTCAGGAGTGCCACTGGCGACAACGTAGCCACCATCATTGCCGGCTCCGGGTCCGATATCGATGATGTAGTCACTCGCCAACATGGTTTCTTCGTCGTGTTCGACCACAATCAAGGAGTTGCCTAAGTCCCTCATGTCCTTGAGGGTGTTGATGAGGCGGGCATTGTCTCTTTGATGGAGCCCGATTGAGGGTTCGTCTAACACATAGAGCACGCCGGTTAGTTGGGAACCGATTTGTGTCGCGAGACGGATCCGTTGAGCTTCACCGCCACTGAGGCTTCCGGCGCTGCGTGAGAGCGTCAGATAATTGAGTCCCACATTGTTTAGGAATTGGTAGCGGTCCTTGATCTCCTTAATAACGAGGCGTGAGATCTCCTGTTTCATGGGATCGAAAGTGAGTGTTTCTAGGTAATCGATAGCTTGACCTACGCTGAGGTTGGTAAACTGAGAGATGTTGAATTGGCCAATTTTGACACTCAGTGCCTTGATATTGAGCCTTTCACCATGGCATTGTTCACATGTTTGTTCACTCATGAAGCCTGAGACCCATTCACGATAGAACTCGGAAGAGGTTTCTGGGAAGCGACGTTCAATGAGCGCGCCGATGCCTTCGACAAATTCGGTCTTGTTGTAAGTGGAGCCGCCCCTGGAGGTAATGGAATAGGAGATGGGTTCCTTGGAGCCTTGGAGGATGATATCCATGTCCTTCTTGCTCATTTTGCTTAAAGGTTTGTCTTTATCAATCTTGTAGTGTTTCAAAAGAACATCGAACTGTTGCCATTCCATGTTCTCCGTGTTGACGGTATTCTTGAAGTATTTGATACCACCTTCGTTGATGGATAGACTCATGTCCGGCATTAATAAATCAACATCGACGTGTT
>JAAZEC010000115.1 GCA_012512495.1 Erysipelothrix sp. | reverse complement strand
TGTGCCGGGCATGGCATCTATCTAGGTGATGAAAGTTCACTATGGGGGCGTAGTCGCCAACTATTAGCTGAAGACAAGGGTGTCCATCGTGAGGTGGAATCTGAAGGAAGTTGGAGGCAAAGTTCTGACCTGAGGAATACGAATCACATCAGGCAGGTTGAGATGGCTAAGCGTGCTAAACAACGTGAAGGCCCAAAGACTATGTTTCAATCTCAACAGGTAAATGTGGCAGGTGTATGGAATGAAAGATAGCTGACCTTACCCCGGGAGACCTTGTGGGCGAATTAGTAGTAACAACGAATCACAAGGAGTCAGCCGAGGTCGTAGTAGTGTAGAAGTTTCTGCAATAGAAATGGAGCGAAGGACTGAATAGTATAGCGTGTACAAGAAAACGTATTGCGAGGTTAACCTCAGAAGTGTTAGGTGCATCGTAAAGATGTGATACACGGTTAACGACGACGAGAAGAAGGAAGGTATGCAGATATGAAGTTGCTTGAAAAAATTCTAGATGATACAAATTTAGAACAGGCATGTGATAAAGTAGTCAAAGCAAAAGGAGCTAATGGTGTAGACAAAATGTCCACATCAGACCTTAAAAACTATCTCAAAGAAAACAAAGAGGAACTTAAAACACTTATCCGTAATCGACAGTATAAGCCAATGCCCGTAAGACGGGTGGAAATACCAAAAGACGACGGAAGCAAACGACTGCTAGGTATTCCAACTGTCATTGACAGAATGATACAGCAGGCGATTGTACAAGTATTGAGCCCAATCTATGAAGAACAATTTAGTGAGTATAGTTACGGATTTAGACCACAACGTAATGCACATATGGCTATCGAACAAACCCTTGAGTGTATTAATCAAGGAAAAGGGTGGATTGTGGACATGGACTTAGAGAAATTCTTCGACAAAGTGAACCACGACAAGCTTATGCAAATCGTGTCCGAAACCATCAAAGATGGTGACGTGATTTCGCTCATTAGGAAGTACCTAGTGAGTGGCATTCAAATCGACAACGAATTCAAAGAATCAATAATCGGAACACCTCAAGGTGGAAACTTATCCCCACTTCTAGGAAATATTATCCTAGATAAACTTGATAAAGAACTTGAGTCAAGAGGCCTAAGTTTTGCGCGCTATGCAGACGACTGCCTTATTTTTGTAGGAACAGAGCGTGCAGCCGATCGAGTCATGAAGAACGTCAGTCGATACATCGAAAAAGAACTAAAACTCAAAGTTAACATGACAAAGAGTAGAGTTGCAAGACCAGAGCAAGTTAAGTTTTTAGGATTTGAGATTCGTAAAGGACAAGATTTTCTTTACAAAGCCAGACCCCATAAACTATCAGTTAAGAAATTGAAAGAGAAAATCCGTCGCATCACTATGAGGCGATGGAGCATTAATATGACAACTCGGCTTGCGAGACTTAGGTATCTCTTTAGGGGCTGGTTCAATTACTTTAAGCACAATAAAATGAAAAGTCTTGTGTCAGAAATTGACAGCTACACAAGAGTCCGCCTCCGCATGTGCATATGGAAACAATGGAAAACAGTCAAAAACCGACAAAAAGCTTTGATGAAATTAGGCATCCCCAAAAGGAAAGCTTGGGAATGGGCAAACACACGTAAAGGGTATGCACGCACTGCTAATTCATTCATTATGACTCGCAGTGTTACAAACAAAATCCTAGTAAAAAGAGGCTTTCTCACAATGGAGAGCCTCTTTCAACAAGCATTCATATATTAATATACTAAACCGCCGTATACGGATCCGTACGTACGGTGGTGTGAGAGGTCGG
>JAAZEC010000114.1 GCA_012512495.1 Erysipelothrix sp. | reverse complement strand
CAGTTGATTGAGCGCTATGAGTTTCAGTGCAAGCGAAGAATTGACTACTTCCCTGCCCTGTTTGGGGATAGGATCTATCTGGAAGCGGACAAGCTGAAACCCAACAATGATCTAAGCCGTTCGCTACGTCATGGAATGCTGGGGATTAACCTCATAGGTTTGTCACAGGTTGATAATGAAGCGGTCTTAGAACTGGTGAATGACATCATAGAGGAATCCTGTCAGAAGTATTCACTGAACTTTGGTCTGTTGGCCTTGGATTTCGCTGATATATCGGCAAGGTTTCAGGAGTTGGACCAACTGATTTATGGCCGTGTAGCGGGCATTACTGATACATCTTATTCCAATGGCGTACAGAGAGATCAATCACGGATCAGTGGTGGACATAAGCTGTTGTTGGATGAATTTGAGTTAAGTGATATTGTTGGCTTCTTCAAAATAAAAAGCAATCGCGACGAATCGTGATTGCTTTTCTTAACCCTATTTAAGGTTGAAGAATGTTTTCTTACCGGAGTAAACAGCTTGTTCACCAAGTTCATCTTCAATACGAAGAAGTTGGTTGTACTTAGCAATTCTGTCCGTACGGCTCAATGAACCAGTCTTGATTTGACCAGCATTGAAGGCAACTGCGATATCAGAAATTGTTGTATCTTCTGATTCACCTGAACGGTGTGAGACAACGGAAGTGTAACCATTTCTCTTAGCAAGTTCCATAGCATCGAATGTTTCTGTCAAAGTACCGATTTGGTTAACCTTGATAAGAATGGAGTTTGCGACACCCTTTTCAATACCTTCACGAAGGATTTCAGTGTTAGTAACGAAGAGGTCATCCCCAACGATTTGAACTTTATCGCCTAGACGATCAGTAAGCTTCTTCCAGCCATCCCAGTCGTTTTCAGCAAGTCCGTCTTCAATAGATACGATTGGATATTTTTCAACAAAGCCAGCAAGCATATCGATCATGCCATCGGAAGTTAGAACTTGTCCACCTGATTTAGCAAGAACGTATTGTCCATCTTTATAGAATTCGGAAGCAGCAACGTCCATTGCGAGGGCAATATCTTCACCAGGTTTGTAACCAGCGGATTTGATTGCTTCAATAATGACTTCTAAAGGTTCTTCGTTAGAAGCTAGGTTTGGAGCAAAGCCACCCTCATCACCTACTGCGGTAACATGTCCCTTAGCTTTAAGAACGCTCTTAAGTGCATGGAATACTTCAGCACCCATACGGATAGCTTCTTTAACTGAACTTGCGCCAACAGGCATAATCATGAATTCTTGGAAATCGACAGATGAGTCAGCGTGTGAACCACCGTTGATAACGTTCATCATTGGTACTGGAAGTTCCTTGCCATTGAATCCGCCTAGGTATTTGTATAAAGGCATTCCGTAGAAATCGGCAGCTGCGATAGCACAAGCTAGTGAAACACCTAAGATAGCGTTAGCGCCTAGTTTGGATTTGTCTTTAGTACCATCAAGGTCGATCATTAATTGGTCAATTTCATTTTGATCACGAACGTCAAGTCCAATAACAGCTTCTGCTAGGATTTCATTAACGTTTTCTACTGCTTTTTGAACACCTTTTCCAAGGTAACGTGACTTATCACCATCACGCAGTTCTAGGGCTTCACGAGCTCCAGTGGATGCGCCTGATGGGACGATAGCGCGACCGAATGCTCCTGATTCTGTAAGGACTTCAACTTCAACCGTAGGATTTCCACGGGAATCTAGGACCTCGCGTGCGTATACTTCAAAAATAATTGGCATAATTTTTCCTCCTCTATGCTCTACTTGTTAAGTGCTTCAACTAATTCTAAGAATGAATCAACTTTGAGAGAAGCGCCTCCAACGAGGGCTCCATCAATATCTTCACCAGCCATATATTCACTGATGTTACTTGCTTTAACTGAACCGCCATATTGAATGCGGATCGCTTGAGCAGTATCTTCCCCAAAGAGGTTTGTTAGTTCGTCACGCACGATGGCGCAAGTTGTTTGAGCAATTTCTTGAGTTGCTGACTTACCAGTTCCGATTGCCCAGACTGGCTCATAGGCTACGACCATTGTTTTAGCTTTGGTAGCATCAATTCCTTGAAGTGATTCAGAGACTTGAGTACGAACTACTTTTTCAGTTTCGCCTGCTTCAAATTGTTCGAGTGATTCACCGACACAGACGATAGGAGTGATTCCATTGTCCAAGAGGACCTTAGCCTTCTTGTTAATATCAGCATCTGTTTCATTGAAATACTGGCGACGTTCACTGTGGCCTAAGATGACCCATTTGACATTGATTTCTTGTAGCATTTCGACCGATACTTCGCCTGTATAAGCTCCGCTTGGTTCGAAATGTACGTTTTGTGCCGCAACAATTAAGTTGGAAGCATTCTCTGTCGCAGTTTCAAGTGCAGTATAAGGTGCAGCTATTCCAAAATCAGCATGATCGTGAAGTTTGGAGTCAACGGCTTCAATAAATTCTTTTGTCTGAGCATTGGTTTTGTTCATTTTCCAATTCCCAACAATAATAGGTTTACGCATGGTTACTCCTTTTCATTAATGGCAGCAATGCCTGGTAGGACTTTGCCTTCAAGGTATTCCATGGAAGCTCCGCCTCCAGTAGAGATGTGAGTAAATTTATCCTTGAAGCCCAATTGAATCGCAGCAGCAGCACTATCGCCACCACCAATGATTGTCTTGGCATCTTCAAGTTCTGAAAGAGCTTTGCAGACTTCGAATGTTCCATGAGCAAAGGCTTCCATTTCGAAGACTCCCATAGGTCCATTCCAGACGACAGTCTTGGCTCCTTCAAGTTCTTTCTTAAAGAGTTCAATTGTTTTAGGACCAATATCCAATCCCATCCAGCCTGCTTCAATAGCATCCGAAGAGACTACCTTGTGGTTTGCGTCTTCAGCAAAAGCATCAGCGATAACATTATCAACTGGTAGGATGAGTTTGTCTTTGCCTTGTTCCATTGTTTCGCGAGCTAGCTCAACTTTATCTTCTTCAAGCAGTGAAGTTCCTACTTCATAGCCTTTGGCTTTCATAAAGGTGTAAGCCATACCTCCGCCAATGATGACTTTGTCAGCCTTCTTCAGAAGATTTTGAATGACGCCAATCTTATCTGATACTTTAGCGCCTCCAAGAATAGCAACAAATGGACGGTCTGGTTTATCTAGTGCGTCTCCAAGATTCTGAATTTCTTTTTCAACTAGGAAGCCAACAGCACTATCTAAGTAATTCGCCACACCCACAGTTGAAGCGTGAGCACGGTGGACAGATCCAAAGGCATCAGAGACAAAAACATCGGCTAATGAAGCCCAGTATTTTGCTAATTCGGGATCATTTTTGCTTTCTCCTGGCTCATAACGAGTGTTTTGAAGCACTAGTATTTCTCCACTATTAAGTGCCGCTACTGCGTTTTCGAGGTTTGCTCCTCTTGTCTCATTCACAAAAGTAACTTTCGCATCAACAAGTTCGCCTAAGCGCTTAGCAACAGGTGCCATATTGTTTTTTGCTTTGTCACTTTCAACTTTTTCGGGATCTTTGTGGTTCACTTTACCTAAGTGTGACATCAAGATCACCTTTGCCTGATGTTCGAGAAGATAGTTAATGGTTGGAAGTGCAGCGTTAATACGATTGTCATCAGTAATGACGCCATCCTTCAGCGGAACATTAAAATCAACACGAACTAAAACTTTCTTATCAGTGACATCGAGGTCACGGATGGTTTGTTTTGCCATGAATCATTCCTCCTAACAGGGATATTATAGCATTATGCCAGAGTTCTCACAATGAAATGTTTCTATTTTGTGAAAAAATAAGCAATAACATCCAGAGACATTATTGCTTTGTTGAATTATGACTGATCGTTGTAAAGAGCCGCGTATTTCTTGGCGGAAAGATCCCATGAGTTATCCAGTGCCATGCCATTTCTCTGTAGCATTTGATAATGGTCAGGGATGAGGTAATAAACACTCACCGCCATGCGAATAACATGGTACATGTCCTGTGCATCAAAGTACTTAAAGCTGAAGCCAGTACCCGTACCTTCAAACTCATTGTACGCTTCGACCGTTTCTTTCAAACCGCCCGTTTCACGAACAATCGGCACGGTACCATAGCGCATCGCAATCAACTGAGAGATGCCACAAGGCTCAAACTGTGAGGGCATCAAGAAATAGTCAGCCCCAGCATAAATCTTCCGTGCGATACCTTCGGAATAACCACCATAATAAATCATACGACGCTTATAGGCTTCTTCCGATTGACGTAAATCATACTCGTAGTGGGATTCCCCAGTACCTAAGATGACTAGCTGAATATCAAGACCCATAATATCGGACATCTTTTCAATGACAAGATTGATTCCCTTTTGCCATGTAAGGCGTCCAACCATACCAATCAAACAGACATCGGGAGCGACCCGTAAACCTAACTGTTCCTGAAGGTTCGTCTTGTTTCTAATTTTCTCTTTAATCTTAGTTTGATCATAGTTTTGAATGATGGCTTGATCAGTCGCAGGATTGTAGTCCTCCATGTCAATACCATTCACAATGCCACTCAGATCGTATTCCCTCAAGCGCAAGACTCCATCCAAGTGTTCACCATATTTAGGTGTCAGGATTTCCTTGGCATAGGTTTCGGAAACGGTCGTGACCTTATCCGCATAGACAATCCCGGCTTTCATGAAGCTGATGCCATCATTGAAACGCAGTGCCCCATTGTCATAGAGGTAATGTGGCAAGTCTAGGCAGCTTTCGAGCATCGGTGCTGCGAAGTTTCCTTGGTAGGCAATGTTGTGGATGGTGTAGATGTGTTTCGCATCGGAAATATACTTGTAGTT
>JAAZEC010000016.1 GCA_012512495.1 Erysipelothrix sp. | reverse complement strand
CATGTGTCTGTCCATGTTAAGGAGAATCCTAGTAAACCAAATCTAGTCCAAGAAGTGTTAGACGCCAGAGAATCAAAGGGATTATAGGCCTAATAAAGAAGCAAGCCACCGGCTTGCTTCTTTATTTGTTAATATACTTTTCAAAATATTTCTTTAGTTCAGGATCGCACACATAAACATACGTCCCATTCATAGCCCGTGATAACAATACACCATAGATGTTCATAACATAGTCGTGTAGTTCTCTTTCGTCTTCTATGCTCTGTTTACCGTACTTGTCATAATAGTTCTCTTTGATAACTTCAATCTTTTGTGTTGACCAATTGTAGGTCACTTCAGGTCCTATAATCACACCGACATAGTTCAAATCGAAACCCTGCGTGGTATGGATACTGCCCACTTCGTTGACTGAGCCGGGAGAGTTGATCCATCCCTTGCCTGATCCGCTGTTCCAAATCATCTTCAAGCCTTCTATTTCGATATCATAAGCCCCTTGTTCAGTGATTTCAGCTGGACTCATTTTTTGGGTAACCCAGTTCCAAGCATAGCCAGCGACCAAGCGACTCAAACCGTCAGCTTCTTCTTGTTTAAAAACCTGTTCTCTCATGTCCCAGATCGAATCATACAACCTGAAATCGTAACTCGCGAAGGTTCTCTTCTCTGAGGGTGGCTGATCACTGAGTATCTCCTTGATATATTTCAGATAATCGTTTCCACCTTTTGATCGCAGCTGTGATCTTAAGTGGTATCTGATTGTTCTCTGATTGGTTATGAGCTTTTCGAACTGTTCTGGCCTAACATCCGATGGTCTAATCGACTGCTTCGCATCGTAGAAGAATATTTGATACTTGCTTGATTTCATGACCCAATCCAGTTGCGTACCACTGTCGCCTAGTTCAAGTTTTGAATTGGTTTGATTGAAAGCTCCCCTATGGCTAATATTTTTACTTCGTTTTAAGCGGTGAGCTTCATCGACAATTAACAGGTCATAGTCTTGCTTCGTAACATCTGATGGTCCGATGACCATATTCTTCTTAAGGTTAGTAATTTTCCCGACAACAGATTTTAAGGTTGCTCGTAAGGATGTCTGAGGAACGACGAGCGCGAAACGAAAATCTTCTAGTTTCTCTTTTAGCTCCACATACAGATTCATTTGTTCTTCATCGAAGTCAGTAATAAAGTCTAAGAGCTTATTATCGCTCAGAAGCTTCAATAGATACATCGCGAGCACAGTTTTACCAGTTCCTGCTTCACCATTGATGATAAAGGAAACTTCTTGGTTATTCATAATGCTCCTGGCTAGATCACTAATCATTAAATAAACCGTTTCGTACTGCTCGTCAGTCAAAGTCTTATAGGGAGTGTATTTAAAGAGGTCAGAGTTTTCTAGAACCCTCAAGTCGTTTTCAACAATCTCTTTTTTCCTTAACTCCGCCCAGATGGTTTTGAACAGGGAATCATATCTCTCTTTATCATAGTAGTCATGCCCACGTATTCCACCATTACTATTGAGGAGTTTGTACTTCTCATCGGATGACATGTACTCGATCAGCTTGGCCTCAATATCAAGAGCAGCCGATTTATTGAACATCTTGTCTGAAATGACTTCGATCATAGTAAGTTGTTTCCGCTCATCATTATCCAAGTGCTGTTTCGCGCGCACAAAAATACTCGTTGTCTCACCAACATAAGCTTTTTTCTCATCATGAAGAATGTAAACGACCGGCCAGTTCTTACCGTACTTCTCTTTACCTAATTCTTCAATTTCAGCTTTTGTAAACTCCTTACTAATAATCCTCATAGCTCTCCTTAGAGTTCAGTATATTTCTTACTGTTTCCTTTGGCTTTAGATACCTCATATTTCAAAGCATTCTTGCGCATTTTCTCTATTATAACAGTTTCAATATCTAAACCATACTTGTCCGTTAGCTGTAAAGCATAAATCATGATATCTGCCAGTTCATCTTTCACCTTTTCCACATCCGCGTCGTCACTCCACTGGTAACATTCCAATAACTCGGCGGCTTCGATACTAATTGATTTTGCTAGGTTCACCGGTGAATGGAACTGATCCCAATCCCTCTCCTTAATAAACGCTCTAATTAACTCTACAATTTCTTTCATGTCGTAGTTATCCACTATTTCCATAATCGTCTCACGAGCCTCTACTAATGAATCAAAGCTATGAAGATATGAGATATCATTTCTATTAGATATATCAACGAAGTCCTTAACCCAGATCACATCAATCCCGGCATTATTAGCCGCCTTAACCCCATGATAAGAGTCTTCTAAGATAAGAGCGTTTTCTTTATTTATGTTCAAATCGCTCACCACTTTATTATATAGAGCAGGATTCGGTTTCGTCTCCACAACCAGGTCACCATAGATTCGATAATCGAACAGGTCAAACAAATCAACACTTCTTAAGTAAGCCTCAGCCGATGCCTGACGGGTCGAAGTCGCCACCGCAGTAACAACACCCTTCGCTCTTAACTCCAATAGCAGCTCCACAACTCCAGCTTTGATATCAGGTTTATTCTCCCTGAAATAACCATGATAGATGTCCCTTTGGATATTACGAACATCATCGGCTAACTCATCATCACCTACTAGTTTCCTAATCTGATTCATATAGTGTGAATGACCTAGACCCATGAGTGTCTGTCTTTCACTGGTTGGAATATCTAGATTGCTCCTCTTAAACGCTTCCTCCCAGCTCCAGTCATGTATCCTTTCCGTATCAATCAACAGGCCATCCATATCGAAAATCACTAGTTTCTTCATCACTTTCTCCTTCTATCGTTTCCAACTCATTGTACCATATCACCAATTTCTAAAAATGATTGGTCTAATAGATAGTCCTAACCCTTACCACTTTTCATTCTAGAATCTTAAACTAAGTATGTATTCTAGCATATCGGCAATCTCTACACCGCAATCCAAATCGCTGCCGACTGGGCGTTCACTGTGAAGTCACCAAAGCCCTCTTCATCGATCACAACCCGCTCATCATCATACGAGAGGACATCAGAGAATTCTTTATTCGCTTGTTCCTTACCTACAAACATCATCAAGGATGTTTTTTCTGTCCCATTATGAATCAGGGTAGCGGACTTGGTAGGATGTT
>JAAZEC010000113.1 GCA_012512495.1 Erysipelothrix sp. | reverse complement strand
TTTGCCAGCCTCAGTAATAAAGAAAATATGGAGTTAGTAGAGATTTCGTCTTCTCGTAGCTTCAAAAAAGGCGAGACAATATACAGAGCAGGCGATGAGGGGGGAACTCTTTTCGTCCTCTACACTGGACGAGCAAAACTTTATCGCTTAACTGCAGCTGGTAAGGAACAAGTTCTTCGCTTGGTTGAACCTGGTGAATTTATTGGAGAGCTGTCCCTCTTTTCTTCCCTTCCGTTGACTGACAATGCTCAGGCGCTGGAGGATACAACCATGTGTGTTTTACAAGGGCAGCGTCTCAAGACCCTAATGGCAAAATACCCTTCCATTGCCTTCAAGGTGATGGATGAGCTCTCCCGAAGGCTGGAAAAAGCGGAAAACCGAATCGAAGATATCAGCTTAAGCTCGGTGACTAAGAGAGTTGCTGGGGCTCTGTTGGAGCTGTCGGAGGGTAAGCAGGAGTTCTCTCTACCCATGACAAAGGGCGATTTGGCCTCCCAGCTTGGAATGACCCAGGAAACCCTAAGTCGTAAGCTGAGCACATTACAGGAAGAAGGATTAATCCTTTTAAAAGGTCATCGTAAAGTCATTATACAAAACAAATCAGAGCTGGAAGCAACCAGTTTGGAAGAATAGCCCACAGTCAATTATTAGACTGATCATAAACAACTCACAATCGTTGAGTTGTTTTTTTGTTATTGCTATAATCAACCTATAAAAGGAAATTAGAAAAAATTGCCCATATTAAGGAAATTATCAATAGTTTACTTATTTGGGACAACTAATCAAAAGAGGTGGTACTATGGTCATCGCAATCATCGGGGATATCGTCAACTCCAAGCAATTGAAGAAACGGGGAGAAGTCCAAGCTAGCCTGAAACAATCATTAGAGAACATCAATGAGCTCTTCAGTGAGCACATCGTCTCAAAGATGACCCTCACACTTGGGGATGAGTTCCAGGGTCTACTGAAGATCGGCTCACCCATCTGTCAGATCATCGACCGACTGGAGAGCGAACACAGCGATCTACAGATCCGTTACGGTATCGGCATCGGTGAGATCCTCACCGAGATCAATCCAGAGTTAAGCCTAGGTGCTGACGGTCCAGCCTTCTGGTATGCCCGTGAAGCCATCGAGTACTTCAATACGGACAAGGACTACGGCAGGAGTAACACCTATTTAGTCAGTAGTAAAACAGCGATAGACTTAGTGAACGATGTTCTGGCCCTCACGGCTAACTTCAAGAAGAACATGACGGAGGTACAAAGGAAACGACTCGATTTCCTTATCCAAAACGGCATCTATTCAGATCAATTCGATCAAAAAAAGATCGCCAAACAAATGGGCATTTCAGAGAGCGCTCTGTCTAAAAGCCTAAAAGCCGGAAACATTAAACTGTACCTAGGCACCCGGCAACATCTCGATGAATATCTCAAGGAGGCCTACCAATGAATGAAACCTTCTTAGTGTTCCTACTGGGACACCTTTTAGCTGATTACACACTACAGAGCGAATCACTCGCCCTCAGTAAGAGAAGTTCACGAAAGAGTTTACTTCTTCACTTGGTAATCATGGCCGTTATTTATCTGGTGTTAGCGTTAATCTTCAAGTTAGATTGGTTTGTAATCTCTTTGATTATTGCTAGCCATCTCTTAATTGATTTTATTAAGTATTTCCTGGATGGAAAGGTTGATGAGCGGTATTTATACACGATCGATCAAGTTGCTCATTTACTAATCCTTTGGCTGATAGCTCATTACTACCCGATTAATCTGTTGGGGCTGGGCTTGTACGTCAGGTGGTTCGTGCTAATACTCTTGGTTTCTAAGCCAGCGAATGTAACGTTCAAGATCTTCTTCAAGCGCTACTATCAAGTCGATAGCAGTGAAACGATACCCGGAGCTGGGGCATTGATCGGAACGATCGAGCGCCTCATCATGTTGGTATTCATCAGCCTTGGTGAGTACGCCTCAATGGGCCTGATCCTAACCGCCAAGTCGATTGCCAGGTTCGATAAGATATCTAAGGATCAAATGTTTGCTGAGTACTATTTACTAGGCTCCCTCTTTAGTGTTCTCTGGGTACTATTGACTTCGTTTATCATTCTTTAGGGGTTAGTATTAACACTGTTTATATGGTAAGCTATAGTATATCAAGTTCGCATAATATCATGCACTTATGGAGGTACTATGGGACTGCCCGTTGAGTTTTTATATCTGGTGTTACTGTTAGTCGTTATTGTTGTTCTGTTTGTGTTTCTGAAACGACCCATCTATGAAGCAATGTTGGTGGGTTTTATTTTGATGGTATTTGTCTTAGGGAAACAGGAAAAGATATTTATCTATTTGCTGGAACCCTCGACCAATAGCTTATTCTACGCAATTGTGGGGTTCCTATCACTGGCGTATATCTTTTCAGCTAGCCCCGCTGTTGACTATGTCTTGGATTTCATTGTTGCCTTAGTGGGGCGTTTCAGAGGGGGAGCTGGCTGGGTCTCACTAATATCGAGCACCTTCATGGCCGCTCTATCTGGCTCTGGTCCAGGAAACGTAGCTGCGGATGGTGTCTTTACGATACCAGCAATGATTAAGTCAGGTTTCCCTAGAGCCTTAGCGGCGACCACTGAAATGGCAGCCTCGTCATTGGGACCAATAATTCCTCCTAGTGGTACTATTCTGTTGGCTTTTGGTGTCTTGGATATCCTTTATCCAGGTCAGTATCCATTTTCTGCCTTCTGGTTAGCAGTTATTGGTGTTGGACTCTGGTTCATTGTTCAAAGAGCTATTTCACTCTACATCTTTATCCGTTATTACAAAGTGGAGCCAATTCCTCAAGAAGAGATTCCAGACTTGAGGGAAACTGTTAAAAAGGGTTGGAAGGCTCTATTAATACCGGTTATTATCTTAGTTCCCTTTATCCTTGACTTCGCACTGAAGGATACTTTCTTTACGGCTCGCTTAGGAGTAGAGGGTGCGAATGCTTTGTCGAACTCGATCTTATTGTTCACTCCTGGAGTGAGTGCTATCTATACTCTACTGATTAGTAAAAATGATCTAGAGGGTGGCTTAGCTCTACCTAATCTAGTTAAGTTCTTTAGAAAAGGTGTTAGACGAATTGTTCCTGTGGCAGCGACTGTTTATTTTGCTTACGCACTATCTGGCTTATTTAAAGATGTTAGTATCGGTACAAACATTGGTCTATGGTTTCAAACACTTGAGATGCCATTCTGGCAAGTGGTCATTTTCTTCCCGTTATTTACGACATTCTTAGGGATGTTTATTCCAGGCTCTTCCCAGATTGCTATCTTTGGTAGTGCGATTGTCTCGAGTCTAGTGTTCGCAGGTGTGAATCCTCTACTTGCGGCGGCTATTCTTCCGGCGATAACGAGTGCTCTTGAGGGTATGACTCCTCCACTGGCACTGGCGATGTATACGGCCATGGGTATTGCTCAATCGGGTATGAAGGAAACTTCTCTTTCTGCCATGACTTGGGTGTTGGCTCACCTTGTGACCGCGATTCTAATTATGCTGGGCTTGTTACCAGTTCTGTTCATTTAATATTGGAGGTGTAACGATGAAGAAGAAAATTGAGAAGTTGTGTGAATTAATCTTTAGTATTGGACTACTACTAGCTTTAGCTGGCAGTGTGATTGTCTTTCTACTATTAGTTGCTTCGTTAATTATTGGGAGTGAGTCCCTCGCGGTGTTCGCTAGTGGGAAACTGATGCCTATCTTTATTCAGATATCGGCGGTTGCTTTGGGTGGTGGACTTATCAGTATGTATGTTAGTGGTGAGCACGAATTGACAATTGATTAGAGACTTCCTGTATGGGAAGTTTCTTAATAGGCGAAAGAATGTTAGAATTATGATGCTTTGAAAGAGAAGGTATGTGAATGAAAAAAACAATCGAGATGTTTATCGCATTCTTTAAGGTGGGACTGTTCACCTTTGGTGGAGGGTACGCGATGATTCCTATTGCGAGGCGGCAAATTATCGAGAATAAGGGTTGGATTACCGAAGAGGAACTGATGGACTATTATGGAATATCTCAGGTCAGTATGGGAATCATAGCCATCAATACTAGTGCTCTTATGGGTTACAGAATTGATAAGGAAAAGGGAGCGCTAATAGCGGCGGTTGCCTCGGCTTTACCTTCTATTATTATCATTACAGTGATTGCTGCAGTGTTTGAGGGCATGTTTGATTATCCCGTGGTTGTCAACATGTTTAAAGCCATTCGGATCGTCGTGAGTGCTCTGATTGTTCATACTACATATAAACTAATGAAGATTGGTATTATTGACCTATTTGGTTGGATTTTATTTGCTGTTAGCTTTCTGGGAGTCGTTTTGTTTAATGTTAATCCGATTCTATTAGTAGTACCCAGTGCTATCTTGGGTTTCTTCTTCTATCCAAAAAACAAGGCAGGTAAAGAATAATGGGACTGTTATGGTTATTGTTTATTGAATTCGTCATTATTGGGACCTTTTCTGTGGGTGGTGGTCTAGCCACGTTGCCCTTTCTAATCAATCTGTCCTCTAAATATGACTGGTATACGATGCCTGAATTGATAGATATGATTGCGATCTCGGAATCAACTCCGGGCCCGATTGGTATCAACATGGCAACCTATGTTGGTTATCGTGTCAGTGGTATTCCTGGTAGCCTAGTAGCGAGCTTAGCTGTCATGTTAACGGGAGTGGTTTTCATGTTAATTGTAGGTAGACAACTTGAACGTTTTAAGAATAGCCCATGGCTTAAGAAAATCTTCTATGGATTGAGACCGACAATCGCTGCCTTGATTGCGTTTGCGGCATATACAATGTTAAGTACGATTGTGAGTGGTGACTTTGTTGTTGTTACTACTATCGGACTATTTATTGTATCGTTAGTTCTGATTGTCAAAACTAAATTGTCACCAATCACCATTATTGCTATGGCTTCCTTGGCTAGCTTAGTTATCCCTTTTTAAATTAGCCTCATTGTATTAATTTGTAGATTAGGCTAGTATAATGAACATGAAAAGGGTGATTTTGTGTCTGAAGAGTTTAGAAACCACATCGTACCAGGTTTTCGAATTATCAAAACAAGTTTAGCAGTTTTGATCTGTCTAACATTCTTTGATTTGATAAATTATGAGAATCCGATTTACGCTTCCATAGCCTGTATCCTAACGATGAGAACGACGGTCACTGAGACAACGCAATCGGGGTTTGACCGAATTATCGGGACGATACTTGGTGGAGTAATTTCACTCTTAATTTTGGTGCTCCCACTAGATAACGTCTATCAGCCATTGGTGTTATCACTAGCGGTTCTGATTGATATGATGGTCTCCAAATGGTTCAACTTCAGGGCTTCGGTTTTTTCAATGTCGGGAGTGATTATCTTAATTACATTGTTATCCCATGGTAGTAGTTCCCAGACGGCAATAACTTATGTTAGTGTTAGGGTTGCTGAGACAATGGTAGGAATCACTATTGCACTGCTCATCAATCGTTTCGTGAATCCAGTGATAGAGAAAGAGAATTAGTTTATGAAAATAAAATCATTAGTTGTATCAGCTATCTTAATTGCCGTAGGAATCATTATTCCGCTGTTTTCGCCTATCCGGATTTTGATTGAACCCGCTTCATTTACTCTTGCTAGCCATGTCGCGATCTTTATTGGAATGTTCATATCTCCTAGTGTTGGTGTCGCGGTGGCTTTGGGGACAACGTTTGGGTTCTTCTTAAGTACACCACTAGTGGTTGCGTTAAGAGCGTTCTCACATGTGATTTTTGTGTTGATTGGTGGCATATTATTGAAGAAAAATCCAAAATTAATTGACAATGTAATGTTTGTCATTGGTATATCTATCATCCATGCCTTAGCAGAAGTGGTAGTTGTCTCATTCTTTTACTTTGGTGGTAATAGTAGTGGCTTCGTGACGAGTGTCTTAGGCCTGGTTGGTCTTGGTACCTTTGTTCATTCGATAGTGGATTATTATCTTGCTTACTTTGTAGCGAAGCGATTAGGCGCAGCTGGTTACGAGAAATTGTTTCAATAAAACTAATAAAATGATATATGATAGAACATCCTTTGTGAGGATGTTTTTTGGTTGGGTACAGACTTTGTAAAGAGACAAACAAAAGATGCACTCTAAAACCTTTGAAAGTAAGCTATTTAGTGGTTAGAATGAGGGTGTAAGAAGAAAGGACAGGTAATTGGAACTGGCTCACAGCATATATTTGAATTCCAATTTACCAGGAGTGAATTGATGATAAATAGTCTCGTTAACAAATCATTCATTCGACTGGGAGTGGTCGCGGCTGATAGAGAAGAAGCAATTCAGAAAGCAGCAACTCCATTAGTAGATGCGGGAATGATAGAGCAGAGATACATTGAGGCGATCATTCGCTCTATGAAAGACAACGGACCTTACTTTGTCCTGTTACCTCATGTTGCCTTACCACACGCTAGACCTGAAGAGGGTGCAATAGGTAATGCATTAGGGATTGCGGCACTCAAAGAGCCTGTTGTATTTGGTAATGAAAGCAATGATCCTGTGAAGTATATCTTCACACTGAGCGCGATTGATGATGGACAACATCTTGAATCACTTGCTCAATTATCACAACTACTAGATGAACCTGGTTTCTTCGAAGTACTGGATAGAGCCACTGACCCGCAAGAGGTCATCGATTACTTAGAAAGCAAATAGAAAGGAGAAATAATGTACAAAGCACTGGTAGCATGCCGCGCGGGGATGGGTTCAAGTATTCTCTTGAAGATTAAAGTTGATCAAGTTATTAAACAGAATAATTATCCTATCGAAACGGAACACGGTAATCTTGATTCAATAGTCGGCTACACTGGCGAGTTATTAATCACGATGGAAGATTTAGCCGATGAGCTAAAAGACAAAGTCAATTATGCTCTTGGCGTTAGAAATATCGTCGACAAAGAAGAAATCAAGGAAAAATTGGAACAGTTTTTAGAGTTCGAAAAGAACAAATAGGGGAAATAGAAAGAGAGAATTAACATGATTATTGATGCTTTATTAGGACAAGTACGCAATACAGCTTTGATTATTGGGCTTGTCGCATTGATTGGTCTTATCTTACAGAAGAAAAAGAGATCTGAAATCATTTCTGGAACAGTTAAGACTATCGTCGGATTTATGATCTTCAACATCGGTTCAGGAGCTATGTCAGGAGTTGTTAACAACTTCTCAGCATTATTCAATGCTGGTTTCGGAATTGAAGGCGTCACCACACAAGTGGAAGTCGCTACAGCACTAGCATTAAATGAGTTTGGAACAGAAGTCGCACTTGTCTTCGTTCTAGGATTTGTGTTCAACCTATTAATTGCTAAGTTCACACGCTTTAAAGCAATCTTCCTTACAGGCCAGCACTTCCTATACTTTGGAGCAGTCTTAGCACTTGTCTTTATTGCTTTAGGAGCTCCTATGTGGGTTACCGTTATTGCCGGTGGCTTCTTCCTAGGTCTTGCGGGTGCAGCACTACCTTCACTAGCTCAACCTTATATGAGAAAAATTACAGGAAGTGATGACATTGCTATGGGTCACTTCAACCTTATCGGTTATACATTTGCTGGTTGGTTAGGTAAAATCTTCAAGGGTAGCACAGAGAAAGCAGGCTCGGATTCAGCTGATGTTAAGCTACCAGAATTCCTCAAACTATTCCGTGACTTCGTCTTCTCCGTAGCAGTCTTCATGGCTGTCCTATTCTATGTTGCTACAATCGCTTGTGTCGTCAATGGTCAACTACCATTAGTACAAGAAATGTCAGGCAACGATATCTGGTTCATCTGGCCATTACTTCAAGGTCTACAGTTCGCTGCAGGTATGAGTGTCCTAATCTATGGTGTTCGTCAGTTTATTGCTGAAATCACGACAGCATTCGTTGGTATCTCTGAAAAATATATTCCAAATGCGAAACCAGCAGTTGACTGCCCAGCAGTCTTCCCATTTGCTCCAAACGCAGTCCTTATTGGATTCGTCGGTTCACTTCTTGGTGGTTTCTTCGGAATGTGGCTCATGGTCATCTTCAAGAGCCCAGTCATTCTAATTCCAGCAGCAGGTATCTGTTTCTTCTCAGGCGGAACCTCTGGAGTATTCGGTAATGCTTACGGCGGATGGAGAGGAGCTCTACTAGGCTCATTCGTCATCGGTATCGGACTTGTTGTCCTACCATTAATGCTTTACCCAGCCTTTGCCAACTTAGGCATCGCGGACGCATCCTTCCCTAACATTGACTACAATGTTATCGGGGCAGTAATCTATCGCGTCATAGACTTCATTAAGGGTCTATTCATCTAACACGAAATGAGGAGCAGGGTTAATTCCTTGCTCCTTCTTACTTTAGAAAGGTAACTTATGAAACAATCAAACAAGAGATATTTCGGTTTATTCGTAAAACTATTTACCAACCCAGCCATGTACCTAATGGCCAAGGACGCTGGACTTGATTTCGTCTTCTTTGACAACGAACACCAAGTCTTCTCCAAATCAAAATTACACGACTTGATGCTATTTGGTAACAACATTAATCTACCTACCTTTGTTCGCGTCTGTGAACTCAGCAAGAGAGAGATCGCTCAAATGCTAGACAGTGGTGCTACTGGTATCATGGTCCCTATGATCGAAACCAAAGAACAAGCTGAAAAGCTCGTTGAATACAGTAAATACGCACCGATTGGTAAAAGAGGATACTCCAGTGGGGCCCACACTAACTATGGTCCTAGTGGCAATCACCAACAAAACATGGACGAAAAGAATCAAACAGTGGTTACCATTGCTCAGATTGAAACTAAACTAGGTGTTGAAAACGCAGAGAAAATCCTATCGGTTCCTGGAATCGATGCTTGTATCCTAGGACCTGTCGACTTGAGTATCTCCCTTGGTAATGTTGGCAATGTCATGCATCCAAATGAACTCGCAGCCATTGATAAAGTAGTAGCCGTTTGTAAGTCGTTAAACATTCCCTATGGAATTATTGGCTCCAATGAAATCTTAGAACACTACAAAGAAGATATTAACTATCTTGTTTCCTATAATGACGCTTCCATTCTGAAAGATGGTTTCAAGCAAGCGGTGACTAAGTACACTGAGATTGTGAAAAAGTAATTGACTCGTGATAAGATAAAATAAAAGTCAGGAGGAAAACCATTGGATAAGGATATTCTGCTTTTATTACAATCCATCATTAAGCGATCGTTTTACACACTAGCAGATGCTCAGAAAGAAACGAATGCATCGCGCAGGCAAATCACCTATCGTTTATATAAGTTGAATCAGCTCATAGAGAACTATGGGCTTTTGCCAATTGTCATGGGTAACCAGCAGGAGTTTCTAATCGATGTCGAGACAAAGGATTTCCTCATACAGTTTCTGTTTGAATCCAATGAGAACAGTACCTACTATCTCAATCGAGAGGAAAGAAAGATTTTCATTTACCTCTGCCTGTTTGTCGACAGGGAATACCTGTCACTTCAACACTTCATCTCCTATCTGGACATATCCAAATCAACCTTGATGCAGGATCTCAATGAGCTAACATTGGAGCTGAAAGAACACAATATTACTATCGAGTATGAGCGGAGTCTAGGCTATTTCCTTCAAGGCGAGGAAATGGACATCCGCCGCCATATGATGACTATCGTGATCGCATCCCTTTCGGAAAATGCTAACTCGCATGTTCTTGACATGTTCATCGATGCCCAGCATTTATACACCTTTGAGTTTTCTAAACTAATCATTCAAGAACTAGCCCATAAGCACGATATCTCTTTTGTGGAAGATCGTCTGGATGAGTTCATCTATATCTTTATTTTCCTGACCACCCGCATTGTAGATGGCCTACATGTTGATAAGAACAACCAGAAGATCCCCCATATTGAGATGATGAAGACCTTCAAAGAGTCCGACTTTACTAATGAACTCATTGATTTCTTCCCTTATCGTGATGAGATATTGGAACTGGACCGGCACTATATCGGTTCCTGGATACTCGGTGTTTCCTTCGGTAATATCGATGATGACACAGAAGACTGCCTGATCATTGCCCAGTTTGTCGGTAAGATCATGACTCGCTTCGAACTATTGAGTGGAGTTCACTACAGTAATCTCGAAGAGAAGTTTAGGAACATCTTCGCTCATTTCCGCCCCGCTTACTACCGCCTGCTCTTTAAGCTACCCATCTACAATCCGCTTAAAGATAGAGTCAAGAGCGAATACCCTTCACTCTATGCGTTAGTCAAGGAAACCATGAAACCTTTCACGGAGATCTTTGGTGAAGAAATCAGTGACGATGAAATAGCCTATTTAACCATGCACTTTGCGAGCACCTACTCTAAGAAGGTGGAAGACGAAATCATCGAGAAGAAACAAGCACTGATAATTTGCCTCAATGGTATCGGTTCCTCGGTCATTTTATATAATGAGCTCCGTTCACTTTTCCCCAGCATCGAATTCTTGTTACCGATTGAGGTATCCCAGTTCGATGCCGATGAGTACGATGTTGATATCATTTTTACCACCCGCTTCTTCAAGGATCTGGTCAATTTAAAGATCCCTGTTGTCAAGGTTAGCCCCATCATGGATGCCCAGGAGCGATTCACTGTTTTCAGAGAAGTGATCTCCCATCTTGGTGATTACGCAACTACGAGCGTTAGTGCCGATAAAATTGTCAACATTCTACGTAAACACCTCGGTATACTGCCCAATGAAGATCTAGTCGTCTCTGATTTGATGAATACCTATTTGAAGGTACCCACCGAGGTTAAGAATGAAGAATCCGTAAGAGAAAGCCTAAGAGACCTCATGTGTGAACAGACCTTGTGCCTTCAACTAGAAGCAAGCAGTGCCGAAGAAGCGCTAAGAAAATCAGGTCAATTACTTATTGATGCTGGTAAGGTCAGTGATTCCTACGTTAGAGCCGTATTAAGGGACCAAGGTAGAAATCCTGCCTATTTCGTGATTGCCCCACATATTGCTTTGCCACACGCTAAGGCAAAGGATGGCGTACACGAGCGTGCCATCGGCTTAACAACGCTTAAGACTCCAATTAATTTTGGGGATTCGAAGAATAACCC
>JAAZEC010000112.1 GCA_012512495.1 Erysipelothrix sp. | reverse complement strand
GCTTCTTTCTAACCTTAACAATGTGGATCTACCGATGAATCTGATTAGCCAGTTCCTACCTGTTCAATACCGTAAGGTCAATGAGGGCAAGTTGGAGAAAACAGCTGAAGCATTGATTAGCGATGTGATTGGCGTTACTCTAGATGATTACTTCTTCGCTATTAAGAGATAAGTAAGTATGAATCAAAACACATACTCCCCATCTAGTTTCGACTAGAGGGGAGTTTTCTTATGGGAACCTGATCGTTTGAAGTAGTGCACCTAAAAGTGTACAGCTTTAGGTGCAGAGGTGATTACATGAAAAAAGAATTGTTATCTGAAAAAGTTTGGAACCTAATTGAAAAAAACCAAAGGGTACGATTTATACTATTAATGATTTCTATTATTTGGGAAACGTGAATACAATCAAATCCATTTTTCTACGTCTTGAAGCAGAGGAGAAGATTGCGAGACTCCTTGATGGTCTATATTCAATTCCAAAATTCAGTCAGTTATTACAAAAAGAAAGCTATCCAAGCGTGGATGATGTAGCCAAAAAACTTGCTGATAAGTTTTCATGGACAATTTGTCCCAGTGAAAATCACGCAATAAATATAGTCGGTTTATCAACACAAGTACCAAGTAAATATGTTTTTGTTATTGATGGACCTTATAGAACCTATGAATATCGAGGACGACAAATCATATTCAAGCATACAAGTAATCGCTTCATTACCGAATACTCACGCAATTATTCATTGCTGGTACAAGCGATTAAGGCAATAGGGAAAGAGGCAATTCATGAATACAATATAATACACCTCGCTAAATTCTCTAAACACTATGTTAAGGAAGAAATCATTCAGACAGGCAAAAAGTTACCCGTCTGGATTCAAGACGTGTTAAAGAGAATAGTGATTGAAATGAAGGCTGAATCAAATAATTAATACAAGCAAACTATTAAGGGTTCAATAAATAGTTCAACAATTCATTAAGTTTTATTAAAAGTATCAGAACTGAATGAAAGTGTGATGTTACTTCCTGACCAGTGACTTCGCATAGTCAGAAGGAGTCACATCAAAGGCTTCTTTAAACGCACGGGAGAAGTAGTGAATAGAGGAATAACCAAGGCGATTAGCAATCTCAGAAAGTGTGTGCTTCGACTCATTGATAAGAACCTTCGCTTGTTTTAAACGTACGGAGTTAATGTATTGTTTGGGAGTCATCTCAAGGTTGTTATTAAAAATGCTCTGGATGGTTGCCCTACTAATCGCGAAGGTGTCACAAAGATCGACCACTTTGACACCGCCCTCGAGGTTGTCATGAATGTACTCCAGGATATTATTTAAAAGATCATTTTCAAAGTTAAACCGCATCGTTGTCGATTGATGGTTACGATGGGATTGTTTCGCAGTATCTTTAAGCAGTAACAGAATTAGCTCCTTCAGTTGGTTAACAAACAGTTCATTGTTATATTCTTGGTCGTCATCGTCAGAGTAGCGAACAATATCTTCCATGAGTCTAGACTGATTCTGATCCAGTGTAAACACATGATTCAAGAGTGTTTTGTTGATGGGGAAGCTATCAAACATAATGGTCACATAGGTACAGATACCTTCCTCTACCCGCTGATTATGCTTCTGGAACGGTCCATAAAAGACGAGGTCATTCTTATGGAGTTCGAAGTTCTTCCCATCGATATTGGTCTGTAGAACGCCGGAATTAATGACCGTCATTTCCCAGTAGTAATGCTTCTCGAAGTCATAGTAGTAGGGAGCTTTTTTTATTTGGTAATACGAAGCATAAATCTGAGGAAGGAAGAAGGTCTCCTTCACATCATTGATCATGATAGGATAGTTCATTTGGTAATACTTGGGTAAGTCCTCAGGTGAACGATAAATCGCTGCCTTCGCATCATCCGTAATTTTCAACAGGTAAAAATGCATGCCCGGATGAATCGCAACAATCCCATGTAGGATGTACTGTTCAACTTGGTGCTCTGGGGACTCGGCTATCATCAACGCAATGATCCCATAGAGAGACTGTACGTAAATCGTCTTATTAAAATACATCAAGAGTGATGAATATTTATGAAGCGAATCATAGGCAATATATTCGTAATTCGCCTGAATCTCCGCTTGTGAAACAATGTTGTAGTATTTGGTTTGGTTAAAACTGGTCGTTTTATTATACATGGACACACTCCCTTATTGATGTAGACTGATTATAACATTTTTAATGGCAACCATTAATAAGGTACTGTTATATCATGGCGTTGTCATTTCAAATATGACCATATAAAGATAGTTAATACTTTAGTGTGATGTTGGGAATACAATCTATGAAAGCGTTCAAATGATACAGGAGCAAGTTGATGTCATGGTTTTGAAGCAACTTTAACCAGCGTGTTCACGTAGATGAAAACTATAAGAGAGAAAAAGTATAGAGATAAGCAATAAATGAATGAGTCGCATCCTTAGGGGTGCGGCTCTTTTGTAAACAGGCAGATGAAGTGTGTTACAATTAGATTCAGTAGCCCAAAGCACAGCTAAATGAGTGTTGTAACAGGATTTAGATTAGAACGAAGTGTGAAACAAAGTATAATGAGCAAGCGTAATAATTCTCTTGTTTATTAAAAAGGACAAGTTATTTGTTAATAGTAATAAGTCATTTGCTAGTGTAAGCGTGTTCTTTGGGTTATAATTATGAATGAAGATAACAAGTCTTCAAGATATAAGGAGGAAAAACATGCCAAACATTGTGTTAACAAGAATTGACAACCGCTTGATCCATGGTCAAGTGGCAACACAATGGACCAACGTTATTGGCGCTAACTTATTGTTAGTCGCAAATGATGAAGTGTCCACGAACAAAGCACGTCAAGGACTAATGGATATGAGCGCACCGCAGTCTGCACAGACTCGTTACTTCTCAATTCAAAAGACTATCGACGTGATTCACAAAGCAGCAGATCGTCAGAAGATTTTCATTATCTGTGAAAATCCACAAGATGTTCTAAAACTTGTTGAAGGTGGTGTACCTATTAAAAAGGTCAACATCGGAAACATGCACCACGCTGAAGGCAAGCGTCCAGCTGGCCGTTCAGTCTCAGTGGATGACGATGATGTCGCTACTTTCAGACGTCTTCAGGAATTAGGTGTGGAACTTGAAATCAAACGCGTTCCAACTGAATCCGCAGAAGATGTCAACAAACTCTTCAAATAGTAAGAGAGAATCCGAGTACAGGGAACTGTACGAAAGGGGAAAATAATGGATTTTAATGTATTTCAAATTATATTGGTCTTCGTTGTTACTTTTATAGCAGCAATCGACCAATTTAACTTCCTTGAATCCCTCTACCAGCCAATCGTTGTTGGCCCAGTAGTAGGTGCAATCTTAGGAAACCTAGAAATCGGACTTGTTGTTGGTGGTACTTACCAATTAATTCAAATCGGTAGTATGCCAATCGGTGGTGCGCAACCACCAAATGCCGTAATCGGTGGCGTTGTTGCGACAATCTTCGCAGTTAGCCTAGGTCTAGAACCTGCGGCAGCCGTTGGTATCGCGGTACCATTCGCTATCTTAGGTCAAATGATGGTTACCTTAATCTTTACTTTAATGTCACCACTCATGGGTGTTGCTGATAAAGCAGCGGACGATGCAAATCCTGCAGGAATCCGTAACCTTAACCTATTAGCTATGACTCTACTAGGTGTTGCCTTCGGTGTCGTTGCTGTTCTAGCACTAACTTTAGGTCAAACATTTGGACCACAAATTCAATCATTCTTTGATGAATATGCATGGTTACAAAATGGATTTAACGTTGGTGGTGGCATGCTTCGTTACGTAGGTTTCGCTACATTGCTACGCATTATGATGTCAGGCGAACTATGGGGTTATTACTTCGCAGGTTTCGCATTGGCAACTATCATTGGTTCTATCGGTTATCTTGATGCCAATGGTGACTTCGTTGCTCCACTTGCAGGCTCAGCACTTGTGCTAATTGCCTTCGTAGGTATTGCAATTGCGTTAGCTGATTACCAATCAAATGTTAAAATTAAAAACCTTGCAGGATCTGTAGGTAGTGGAGGAGATGAAGAAGATGGCATATAACACTAGAGAATATGTTGACACAACTCCAGCTGCACCTTTAGATAAGGGTACGCTCAATAAAATGGTGTGGGGATCATTATTCCTACAAGCATCATTCAACTACGAACGTATGCAAGCTGCTGGTTGGCTATGGGGAATTCTTCCAGGCCTTGAAAAAGTTCATACCAATAAGGAAGACTTATCCTTATCAATGCGTCATAACTTAGAGTTCTTTAACACTCACCCATTCTTAGTAACATTCGTTATGGGTATCGTTCTATCACTAGAACAAAACAAAGCACCTGTTGATACTATTCGTTCAGTACGAGTCGCAGCAATGGGACCTCTTGGTGGTATTGGAGACGCTCTATTCTGGTTTACACTAGTTCCAATTACAGCTGGTATTACAGCTAACTGGGCTATCGAAGGATCAGTCTTAGGTCCAATTATGTTCTTAGTCATTTTCAACGTAGTACAATTCGCAGTTCGTTTCGGACTAATGCACTGGTCATACAAACTTGGATCAAGCGCAATCGATGTACTTACTGAAAACGCACGTGAATTCTCACGCGCTGCTGGTATCTTAGGAGTATTCGTAGTCGGAGCACTTACATCAAACTTTGGTGGAACAACACTTGCTCTAGAATACACTCAAGGGGAAGCTGTAGTTAACGTTCAATCCATCTTAGATGGTGTTCTACCTAAACTTATTCCACTTGCATTAACATTACTTCTTTACTACCTATTCACTAAGCACAACTGGAAACCAACACATGGAATCTTCATGTTATTGGCTCTAGCTTTAGTTGGATCATACTTAGGAATTTTCTAGAAGATTATTTGTTACAACACTTTGTTTACATGTTAAAAACCAACCAGCAATGGTTGGTTTTCCTTTTGTTCAATTAGATAACTTTGTAATATTTCAGTGCATGAAACAGTCCAGCATCATCCACATCAAATGTGACATAATCTGCCACAGCCTTTAAGCGGTCATGAGCATTGCCCATCGCCACACCAGCACCAGCAGCCTTCACCATTTCATAGTCATTCATGGAATCACCCAACGCCATCGCATCAATCATATCGGCACCAAAATGTTCCAGTACCTTACGAATGCCATACGACTTATCAATGCCACGAAGGATAATTTCACCTGAATGGTTCTCATCATAGATAATGAACTGGAACTTATCATCCAAAGCTTCCTCTAAACGATAAATCTGATCATTGTTATCCGCGAAAACCGAGCATTTATTGATCGTAGTCGGACGAGCGAAGTAATTAGCAAGCGGAGCAACCATGTTCTCTTGAACCAAATGACGGCTCACCTGAGGCTTCAACAGCTGCTTATTCTCCATCCTCTTATTAAAGAAAGCAATCGCCTTTTCATTGTAATAAGAAATCGAAGATCCCTCTAGAACATAACCAACTTCCTCATCTTCAAATAACTCAATCAATCTCTCAAGATCCTCGGGATCCAGTTGATGCTCCACTAGTGTTTTCTCGTTAATCTCAACATGAGCTCCCGCCGCATAAACCATGCCATCAAAAGGCATCGAGCGAATAATCGCATCCACTGCTGACTTAACACGACCCGTATTAATGAACACTTTGTGCCCATTCGCACGCGCCAAACCAATCGCTTCTTTCGCTGAATCAGGAATACCGGTAGTATGACTTAACAAAGTCCCATCAATATCGATGAAAATGTATTTTGTAGACATAAGAACCTCACTTTCTCCCATTCATTATACACGATATCCGCTTTTAGTTTATTATTTCATTGTTAAGCTTCGTTATCGAGCAACGCTTCCGTGAACGCAACAAAACGATGGATACCCTGTTTCAAGAAACCAAGCGCCAACTCATTAAGCACCAAAGTACCATTCTCATCCAGATTACTAAAAATGCTAGGAACCGTCGCACGATTGCTAGGCAACACAAACATACCCATATAGGTCAGAACCGCACGCAAATGTTCCTGAGCAGTAATCGTACCCGACATGCCAGCAGCTCCCCCAACGATGTAAGCAGTCTTGTTAACCAGGGGTTTAACCTTCGATTCATTCAGTGGACGACTCAACCAGTCAATCACGTTCTTCAGCACACCAGGCATTCCGCCATTGTACTCCGGTGTCGCGAAGATAATCGCATCCGCCTCCAACACATCATCATGGATTCTCAAGACCGAAGCAGGAGCAGGATATTCTAAATCCTCATTAAACAAAGGAATATCACTTATATCAATCTCTTTATATTCAATCTCATCACCCAATAGTTCCGAGGCAATTCTTAAGAGTTTACGATTCACTGAATCCTTTCTCAAACTACCAGCAATACCAACAACTTTAATTTTCTTAGACATACGAGTCCTCCTGTATCCTGTTCATTGTAGGACCATAACCCTCTTGATTCAAATCAAATGACTACTGAGAAACACAACTTTCCATTAAACTAAACACAGGAGGAACTTATGCAAACAGAACCAATTTATCTCGATGGGCAATTCACAAAAGCACTAACAAGCGCCACACTCGACGTTATCAGCCCCATTAATCAACAGGTCATAGGCAAAGTTTTCGATTGTAATAAACAAGATATCAACAACGCCATCTCCGCCGCCAAAAGGGCACTCCAATATACCAATCAAACAAGCCTCACATCAAGAATCGCAATGGCCAAACGCTTCATAAACTACCTCAAAAACAACAAAGCAGAAATCGTGCGAACCATCACACTTGAGTTAGGCAGTCCTATATCTTACACCAAGAGCAGCCAGTTCGAAGTCTACATCAACGAACTTGATCACTTACTAAAACTGATTGACAACTTCCAGTTTACCCATCATGAAACAGGTTACGACCTCATCAAAGAAAGTGTCGGTGTCGTTGCCTGTATCACCCCATGGAACTTTCCACTCGGACAAATAACCAAGAAAATCATACCCGCACTGCTCATGGGCAACACCATCATCCTCAAACCCAGCAGTCAAACACCCCTAGTCGCCAGCTGGATTGCCAAAGCCATTCATTACGCCGGTTTCCCTCGTGGAAGCTTCAACCTCATTACCGGCAAAGGCTCAAACATTGGCAAATTACTGACTTCCCACCCAGACATCAACATGATTACCTTCACCGGCTCCACCGAAGTAGGAACTCAAGTCGCCTCTGCCGCTGTCTCAACCATGAAACGCATCACCATGGAACTCGGAGGCAAATCCGCTTCCATCATTCTAGAAGGCGCCAATCTGGACATAGCGCTACAGAAGACTTTGGATACCATCTTCCTTAACAGTGGACAAACCTGTTCAGCCCTCAGCCGACTCTTAGTCCCTTCATCCATGAAAGAAGAAGTAGAACAAGCCATCATTGAGCGGACTCAGTACTACATCGTTGGTGATCCCTTCTCAAGTGACACCAAAGTCGGACCCGTCCAATCCCAAAGCCAATTCGAGAAAGTAAAAAGTTATATCGAATTAGGGGTTGAAGAAGAAGCCACACTCCTTGTGGGTGAAATCCCCAACAATTTATACATTAAACCAACCGTCTTCACCAACGTCACCAACAATATGAAAATAGCCCGAGAAGAGATCTTCGGGCCAGTCCTAAGCATTATAAGTTATGAAACGGTCGATGAAGCTGTAGAGATTGCGAACGACAGCCCCTACGGACTCAATGGTGCTGTGTTTGGACCCAATGACTTAGCTCACCAGGTCGCTACACAAATGAAGACAGGGAATATCTTTATCAATACTGCCGATAAGCCACTCAACGTTCCCTTTGGCGGCTATAAGTATTCCGGCATCGGACGCGAAAACGGGCTTTTGGGAGTCGAAGAATTCATCGAATACAAAGCACTCATTAAATAGCTTTATACATTTATGGATAAGTTGAACAAAGGGTAAGAAAAAGGGCTGGTTGTCACTTGATAGGATGAGATACTTTTTATCCAACGACCAGTCCTTTTTAATAGTTTCAATTTTTATAATCAAATCTTAAACTTCATTCTCCGTAGCGCCATATAAACCAGAGTCGACACAATCACAGTAATAACACCATTAATCGCCGTTACTCCAGCAGACCACGTCGCAATAATCGTCGCCGGATTCGCCTCAACACCCAAGATATAGATATTGAACAAATAGCCAACTAACGGATCAAAGATTACATTAAACGACATACCAGCCAAGCCAGCCAAGACGCTCCATTTGAGGATGTCCGCTGTCTTTTTCTTATCATTAATCTTCCCCAGTTGATGAGCCACAAGACCTGCAATCAGCCCAATCATCAGCTTCAAGAAGAAGGTCCTAGGTGCCACGTGGGCATAACCCGTTGTGAAATCGGCCAGCGTTAATCCAACAGCACCAGCCAAGCCTCCCTTAAAACCACCGAGCAATAGAGCCCCCAACACCACAAAGCTATTAGCGAAATGGAAGGAGGTTCGATCACCCATGACTGAGATGTCTATTTTGAAATAATTAAAAGCGATGAAACATAAGGCAGCCATCAGCGCCATTTTCGCTAGATCACTTGTTCTTCTCATATTGATCCTTTACAAACTGATAGCCATAAGAAACGACCAGTGATATTAGTAGTGTCAACACAAAGTTCAAGGTATTCGTAAGCTCCATGTCCAGGACCTTACCAATGATTAAACGATTCCCCAGAATGACCACAGGGTGAATCACATACACATACAATGAAACATTGTGATAGAACACGGAAGAATGCGTTGAAGATTTCGTATTCAATACCTTCGTCATCAACAAGTAGATCGCTAGTGGTAAGGTTAAAAACATCGCATTCAACGGATCACTCAACTTAGCGAAATATAGAATCACTGGCTCAGCAATGAATAAGGCTACCATGAGGTAAATGACACCATCCTTAAACCGAAGCTGATGTTCAGCCAAGATACGACCAATGAAGATAAACAACGGAGCAAAGAAAATCCCATTACGAGGATTGCCAATCACTCCCATCACACCAGTCACGAAACTTTCTGGCAAGACCGTTCCATAGACATTAAAGATGGAACCAAACAAGTAAAGCAGTGCCAATAGAATAAAAGTCTTACGGGTATTAAGGCGATTATAGAGGAAATACACAATCCCAACACCTACAATCAAAGCAGGGAAGTACCATAAATGATAATGCATGCCATTCCATAGTAAATCGACTACAAACTTACCAAAGTCCAAACCATGTAGGTAAAGCCAAACCGGTATATAGATGATCAAAGTCAAACCATACATAATTAATAGATTCTTCTCTGTTTTAACGAAAGTCTCCATTCGCTCTTCATCGTTTTGATGCTTAAATTTTTTAAAAAGGAAATAACCACTCAAAACAAAGAAATACGGAACCGCCAAGCGTCCAATGATGTTCGTTATAAAATATGAAATAAACTCATTGTATTCGAAAAGCGGCGCTGTATGAATCGCCACCACCAAGATAGCAGCAATAATCCGTAAATCGTCAATCAGTTTATTGAATCTCTTCTTGCTTGTCATAAACCAACACCCTCTCTATTCTTGGCTGAAACTGTGTCAAGATTTCATTCGGGATGGTCTCCAAAAGTTCAGCCATCTGATCCACCGTGAACTGATCATGTATCAATTCAACAAGATCGCCCTGTTTCACTTCAACAGTGCCTACATCCACTAGTAGCTGATCCATACAGATACGACCAATCAGAGGGCGCAACACACCATTGACTCTCAACTGGAAACCAGTCTTAAACAATCGTCGCTGTAAGCCATCACCATAACCAATCATGACCGTCACCACTCGTGTATCCTGAGCTAAAACATGTTCAATTCCATAGCCAACATTCTCGCCAGCCTTGACCTCTTTCACCATCGCAACTCGTGCCTTAAGGGACACCACATCACGATAGCCATCGAAACCACTCGAATCCGCCAGCAACAAGCCCGGCCGTACATAATCATAAACGTGACTCTCTCCAAAGTAGAAGATACCCGCCGAATTATGTACATGGGTTAAACCATAGTCCAATCCCAAGCGGTCCAGTTGAACCAAAAGCTCATCAAAGCGCTTCATCTGATCTAGACTCTTCTCGTGACCAATGCCAGGCTGATCGGAGGATAGTAGGTGGGTATAAATCCCACAAATCGTTACTCCCTCATAGGCGAACAGACTCGCTACCAAGTCAGAATCATCGGGAATTCCCAATCGATTCATGCCAGTATTGATCTTAAGATGGGTCTTAATTGGCTTATTAAAGTGTACTAAATCCATAAAGTAGTCCACAGAGACAGCTGTCTGAATCAAGTCAAACTCAATCAATTCATCAAATCGTTCAGGATGCGTATAGCCAAAGATTAGGATCGGTTGAAAAATCCCAATCCCTCTTAGCTGGATGGCCTCGTCTAGGGTCGCCACCGCGAAGAAATCGATTCCCATTTCCTGAAGCACAAACACGGCATCCATTCCTAAACCATAACACTGGTCCTTAACTACTCCCATGATTTTAGAGCGGCCAATCGACTCCTCTATTTTTTGGACATTATGTTTCAGAGCATCAACATTAACTTCTAGAAAAGCTCTATCCATGACGGCGCTTCAAGGCATTCTCGATTAAAGTAACGATGATTTCCTTGTAATCAATACCAATGCCCTTCATCATACTTGGATAGCGTGAATGGGAAGTGAAACCAGGAATCGTATTGATTTCATTGAAATAGACCCGTCCATCCTCACCATAGAAGAAATCAACTCTCGAGAAGTCACGGCAGCCCAGCAGTTTAAACACCAGCTTCGCGCTCTCTTTAACTTGCCTTTCGGCCTTTTCATTCAAGCGAGCAGGGCACACAATCGCAGCATTTTTAAATGAGTACTTACCTTCGTAGTCGAAGAAATCAGTCTGTAACTCGATTTCATCCACATCTCCCACCAAGAGCTGTCCATCCTTCTCTAAGACAGAAGCACCAACCTCAAAGCCCTTAATGAACTCCTCAACTACGACCTTGTTATCGAATGTCAAAGCTTCCTTTAATCCCAATCTAAAACTCTCAAAATCAGTTGCCACCGAAATACCATAGGAGGAACCTTCACGAGCAGGTTTCAAGATTACCTTCTCACCTAAGAAGTCCACCAAATCATGGTATTCTTCCTCGGATAATTCTCTAGTCAAAGTACGATATTTAGCTTTCAAGATACCCTCGTTGTCCAATAGGCGATGGGTAATATCCTTGTCATAAGCCAAAATGGAACTCTGTTGGTCACAACCCGTCAATGATAGATTTCCCGAACTCATGAGTGATTGTAAGACACCATCCTCACCGACTTTGCCATGTATCATATTGAAACAGGCATCAACATAAACATCCTCCAAATTATCAATAATGGTAAAAGAGGAATTCGCTCCTGGACGGATAAGGACCTCACGGCTCGATGGATTCGGAAGCCATTCATCATTCTCGATTTCTTCCACGGAGTAGTCCCCCATGAAGAAGCGGCCTTCCTTTGACATACCGACTAGAATATATTCGTAGTCCTCAATTGGGAAGTTTCGAATCACTGAAGCGATCGAAGACAATGAAACCGCATATTCCGAACTCTTTCCACCAAATATCAGCGCAACTTTTTTCATTTTTTTCTCCTCTGATTTTAATTTATCCACCACATCGAATAAAGCTAAGGCATTCGCCCCTTTAAACAAGATAATAGCCGGTTGTTTCAACCATGGTCTAAGAGCCTCCACTAAATCATCCTGATTCTCAAAATGATGGGCAATCTTATGGTGGAAATCATGAAAATGATTCGCCAGCCTGCCAATGGTATAGACTCTATCAATGTCCATCTCATCGATTTCCTTGGAAATCTGTTGATGGAACTCAACCTCTTTGTCTCCTAGATCCAACATATCACCTAGCACGGCGATCTTTCTAGAACCACCCTGAAACTGAGATAGTAAGAGTAAACTCTCCAACAGTGCTTCGGGGTTTGACTTGTAGGAATCATCAATCAGTAAGGCCTGATTCACACGAATCAATTCATTACGATGTCCGGTAATCCTCACATGTTCCAGCTGGGACAGTAGGGTATCCACAGGGATATTCAACTCACGACCCGCCAGTAAAGCCCCTAATGTATTCAGAGCCTGGTGTCTACCAAGCAACGGTGTCACAATAGCCTCGTGACTCAGCTGTTCACAGCGGAAGACCAAAGAATCCTGGAACTGACTCAAGTCAGTGATCACATAGTCGTTGTTTGAACCAAAACCATAGGTGATGACTTTCTGAGATAAATCATAAGTTTTTAATATTTCCATGAATCGTTCATGGTCGCCATTAACGATCACAACCCCATCCTTAGGCATGTGGGCAGTAATTTCAAGTTTGGCCTTTATAATATTATCCATCGAACCCAGATCATTTAAATGAGCCGCCCCGATGGAAGTTATTAACACAATTCGTGACTCAACAATCTCTTGGAGGTATTCGATCTCACCCAAGGCAGACATGCCCATTTCTAGGATGAATAAATTCGTATCAGCGTCGCTCTCGAGAATCGTCAAAGGAAGTCCGATATCATTGTTACGATTACCCGAAGTGGCACTCACCTCGAAGTAGGGGTTCATTAAATGAAACAAGATATCCTTCGCCGAGGTCTTCCCATTGGAACCGGTGATACTGATAGAGTTCGCTCCAATTTCATGTCGGTAGGCTTTAGCCAGTCGCCCGAGGGCTAGCCGGGTATCGTCAACCAAGATAAGAGGATAAGAAATGTCCTCATAGTTATGGTCTTTTTGAAACAAGGCTACTTTGGCTCCTTGTTCAAAGGCATTCTTTACATAATGATGTCCATCAAAATTCTCTCCAATAATTGGAATAAAGATGTCCTCGCCAGCATACTTACGCGTGTTGATAGTCACACCAGTAACTTTAAAAGTCTCCTGCGTGTTTACCAGTTCACCCTGGCACATTTCACTTAGCTGTAAAAGCGAAACTGAAATCATCGTCTTCACCTTGTCTTTCATTTTTTATTATACCCTATTTAAGACTATTGAGGATATTTTCTTGAATTGAATTGCTTGATTCCTAGGCTGTTTCGATAGATAATAAAGTCGATTTAAGGAGGAAAAATCAATGAAAGTAGTAATTGCTTATTATAGTGCGACCGGTAATACTCAGGCTATGGCTGAAGAGATTCAACGTGGCGCCGCCGAAGCAGGGGCTGATGTGACGCTGTTAAATGTCGGTGATACCACTGCCGAAGAAGTCGCTGAATTTGATGTCATTGCTTTGGGATGCGCATCCTACGGTGATGAAGTACTAGAAGAGTACGAATTCCAACCCTTCTATGACGAACTTGAACCAATGTTGGATGGCAAGAAAGTCGCGCTCTTTGGTTCCTATGACTGGGGTCAAGGCCAATGGATGCACGATTGGCAAGACGCTGTCGAGGCAGCCGGAGCTGAGCTCATCAATGGTAAGGGACTCATCATAAACCTTTATCCTGACGCTGATGGCTTGAAAGAATGCTACGATTTAGGACAAACCCTCGCACAGAGTTAAGCTTCAAATAACTGGCTAGAGTGAAAAGATGGTCTATCTGGGCTGTCTTTTTTTTCATATATTAGTAGAACCTGTTAAAACGGAAGCCTTTTTATGTCATAATATATAGGAGGAAATTACACTAGCTACTAGCAAGGGGGTTTTATTGTGGGATTTTTATTAGGCTATTCAAAAAAGGAAATAACCCCACAGGTTCCAATTTCAATGGCGGGTTATCGCCCGCTCCGCGAAGCAAACGCTATCCATGATTCGCTTTACTTAAGATGTATCGTTATTAAGAACGAGCAGACCGAAGAAACCACGGCCATCATTAGCTATGATTTGATCGGGGTTGACCATCTGATTATCGATCGGATTAAGAAACTGCTCAAGGAAGAAAACATCGAAATCCACCATTTCGTACTCAGTGCCACCCACACACATTCAGGTCCAGCAGGGGTACTCAATACGATGCGCGGTCCACTAAAAGACATGAGTGATTTTTTCGGTGCACCACAAATGTCCCTGATCAATCACATCGCTCAAATCACTCTGAATGCACTGAAGGAAAGTCTAGACACCTTACAGTCATTTAGGATTGAATTAGTTCAAACTACTTTCAATAACATCGGCAGTATTCGTGATGACAAATCTAGTCGTACCGATCCACATATCTTCCTAGTCCGTTTTCTATTAGAAGATGCCAAGCAGCTCTTGTTGTATCACTTTGCCTGCCAAGCCTCCGTGCTCGGCGAAAGCAACAACAAGCTGAGCGCCGATTTCCCAGGAGCTGTCCTGATGCACAATCGGACGGAGGAAATGATCATGTTCCTCAATGGCAATGCCGGAAACATTAACACTAAAACCTTCACCAAGAGTGATACCTATGAACAAAACAGTGAGTTTGGTAGGCAGCTAGCCTATGAGATGGGTATTCTCATGAAACACCCAGACTACATTGGTGAACTTTTTGAGTTTGAGGTCAGGAAATTCCAGATAGAACTCAAAAGGAAACAAGTGGAAACCTTTAATAACCTTAAAGAAACATTCCCCATATCCTATCAAATCATTCGTTTTAACGATAGAACCCTCATCACACTGCCTGTCGAAATGACCAGTGAAGTGATGGAAGACATGAAAGAGTCGCACCAAGTTGAGTGCATTTGTTATACCAATGGTTACGATCTCATTTTAACCTCTCAAGAAAGCTTTGATTTAAAGCGCTATGAAGCTTTAATGTCTCCTTTCCAAAAGGGCGAAGCGGAAAGACTCATTCATCATATCGCACAGAATATCTAACAGGATTTCACAATCCTGTTTTTGAAAGGAGAGCCATGATTACTCAAATCATTTCACCCACCCAAACCCAAGTGATTACTAACCTATTGAAGGAAGGAAAGCTTGTCGCACTCCCTACTGATACCGTCTATGGTCTAGCCTGCATCGCCAATAGTGAAGAAGCTATCCATAATCTAAGAGTCGCTAAGAACAGACCAGATGAGAAGGCCTTTGCCTACGTGGTGAACTCCCTTGAGAAGATTGAATCTGTCTGTCAACTTAGTGACAGGGACAGAGAACTCATCAACAAGCATCTTCCTGGTCCTATCACCTTTATCTTCAATAAGAAAAGTAATGATGTGATTGTTAACGAATCACAGCTAGATACACTGGCCATCAGAATCCCTGACCATCCCTTATTGTTAGAAGTGTTGGCACAGATGGAAATCGGTATCTATTTGCCCTCAGCTAATATCAGCGGACAGTCACCAGCGACTGATTCAGGTGAAGTATTAAATCAACTGAATCAACGGATCGACGCGATTGTGGAAGGGCAATCGTTCAATCAAATCGCTTCAACCATTATCGATGCCACAGGTTCCACCCTTAAACTCTTAAGGGAAGGCCCTATTCCACTATCAGCCTTTACAGGAGAAGCTCATGAAAGATAAAGAAATATTCGATCTCATTAATTTAGAATATGTTCGTCAATCCCAACATATTGAGGCCATTGCTTCAGAGAACTATGTCTCTAATGAAGTCCTCAAGGCTCAGGGTTCAATCTTGACCAACAAATACGCGGAAGGTTACCCTGGAGCTCGCTACTATGGCGGCTGTGAAATCATTGACCAGATTGAAACCCTTGCTATCAATCGTTTGAAGGAACTGTTTGGTGCGGAACACGCGAATGTTCAACCTCATAGCGGTTCTCAGGCGAACATGGCAGTCTATATGTCGGTGCTCAAACCTGGTGATACCGTGCTTGGCATGTCCCTTAGTGCGGGTGGTCACTTGACTCATGGTCACCATCTCAACTTCTCGGGGAACCTCTATCATTTTG
>JAAZEC010000015.1 GCA_012512495.1 Erysipelothrix sp. | reverse complement strand
CTGACATCTATCTACTGGATGAACCCTCCAATGATATCGATTTGAAAACCATTTACTGGTTAGAAGAATTCATTCTGAAGCTAGAACAACCCCTTCTCTTTGTCTCCCATGATGAACTTCTCATCCAGAAGTGTGCCACCAGGATTGTGCACTTGGAGAACACTCATCGCAAGACCAGAGCTCGCCATACTCTTTCTTCACTGAGTTACTTCGACTACATTGAAGATCGTGTCCATCGACTTAATAAAGATCGTCAGATAGCCATTGATCAAAGAAGAATGGCCAAAGAAAGGGATCAGAAGCTCCAGCGACAGTTCGAGAAGGTCCAACACGATCTCAGAAGCATCAGTCGCCAGGATCCAAGTGGTGGAAGGTTGTTAAAGAAGAAGATGAAATCCATTAAGTCAAAAGAGAAACGCTACGAGAAAGAGGAAACTAGGCAAGTTGTGAAGCCAGACTTCGAGGAAGCCATTAACCTCCAGTTCAACGTGAAGGCATTACCTGCTTCCAAGGAGATTGTCTCCATGGAGAAAGAGAAGTTGAGAGTCGGTAACAGGATTTTGATACCTTCCTATGATCTGTATATTAGTGCCCAGGAACATGTCGGTATTATCGGTGATAATGGCTCAGGAAAGACCACCCTGTTGAAGGTTATCGAAGAAAGACTTCAAGCGAAAACAGAGTTGAAGGTGGGTGTGATGCCACAGGATTATGAGAGTCGCTTTGACATAGAAAAGACTCCCTTAAGTTTCTTATCCAGCACGCATGAGAAGAGCGAACAGGATTTGATTCACAACTATTTGGGAGCCTTGAAATTCACTTATACGGAAATGACACAGAGCATCAGCAATCTGTCAGGGGGCCAAAAGGCTAAGCTATATCTGGCGAATTTTATCCTAGGTGACTGTAATGTCCTGTTGTTGGATGAGCCGACCAGGAATCTGTCACCCTTAAGTAATCCAGAGCTTCGCAGGATGTTGAAGGACTATCAGGGCTGCCTCATCAGCATTAGCCATGATCGACTGTTTCTAAGGGAGACCTGTGACACAGTCTATGAGTTAAGCCAGTCTGGACTAAGCGTCGTCGATATCGTCCAACTGGATGTTGATAGCCTGAATTGAAACGTGCAGCTCGAGAATTAGTAAGGTAATAGAGATTAACAGGAAGACGAGGCTCAAGATGAAAACCCCAAAGGATATTTGTTCACTGAAGGGGAAGACAAACATGGAAATAATCGATACCGCAAAGGACAACGCACCAAAAATCTGTAATAGGCGGGTTATCTTTAGCCGTAAACGGAAGTTGTTGACTTGAGCTAAATCACTCTCGGAGTTTGTCTGTTTAGCTCGATCGTAGAGTTCCCTGACCAGCTGTGAGAGTGTCAGAAAGCGGTTCGTGTACGCGAGCATTAAGAGTGAAGTGGCTGGAAAGACCAGCATTGGGGTTGAAAATGTATAATCCATGAAGCATCTCCTCTTCTTGATAAGTAACATAATGATACAATGATTGTGAGGTGAAGACAATGAAACTAATAGAAGAAGAAAATCGCATTGCTGGTTTTAATGAAAACAATGAAACGGTTGCTGAAATAACCTGGCAAGAGAAAGACAATGTGCTCTGGGTGAATCACACATTCACGGATCCTAGTCTGAGAGGACAAGGTATTGCTGCTCAACTGGTGGATGCCGCTGTCGAAAAAGCAACCCGTGATCAACAACTCATCATGCCGGTTTGCCCGTATGTCGTCAGTAAATTCGATAAGGAACCCGACAAGTATCAACACATTGATGCACGTCATTCAAACAAGGACTGAATTAACTTCAGTTCTTTTTTACTTCGCTAGTTTAAAGTGCCGCTAGTAGATATGCTATAATAGTTGAAAATGGTGGTAAGAAGATGAAAGTTAGAGTAAAGAAGTTAAATGAGTTGGCAACGCTTCCCACGAAGGGGAGTGAGTTCGCAGCAGGATCTGATTTGTATGCCTGCCTCAATCAAGAGGTAGCTATTACGAGTGGTGAAACAGTCCTTATCCCTACCGGAATTGCAATGGAGTTGCCAGTAGGCACGGTGGGTCTGGTCTATGCTCGTTCGGGATTGGCTACGAAAAGGAATCTGGCACCTGCTAACAAGGTGGGAGTCATTGATTGTGATTATCGTGGGGAAATCATGGTGGCCTTGCATAACCATGGCAGTGACCCACAGACAATCGCTAAAAATGAGCGAATTGCCCAGATTGTGATCACCCCGTATTATGAAGTGGAATTCGAAGAAAATGGCGAGTTAGAGCCTTCAAAAAGGGGTTCTGGTGGCTTTGGAAGTACCGATAAAGAGCTGGTTTAAAGACTGGCTCTCTTTTTTATATACTTAAATGCTTACACCAATCTAGAATTGATGTCATAATGAATGTGTAATTAAGTTGGTGCTCTAGAAGGGGGATCGGTCTTAACTTTAGAACAACACCTTATCAAGTTGAAAGGTTGTACAAAATAGCCTTTTACACTGGTAATTCAGCCAGAAATAATAATGGAGATATTCATGAAAAACAATGCGAACCAGCTTAGGCTATTGTCTGCTATTTGCATGTCCATTTCATCATCCAATAGGAAGGAAAAGGTAGAGAAATGAAAAAGATAGTACTTCTAATTGTCATACTGTTGTCCATGGCAGGATGTACCACTAGTAGTGATGGGCCATCCATCACTGGCTACAAATCAGTTGCCATCTACGACATCTCTGCTTCATATGTCTTGAACGGTAAGGAAGCTCTATGCACTGCGGTTGATCAGTGGCCTCAAAACTGTAGAGACATCCAAGAAGTAGAACCACTCTTTGTTTTTGAAAGCGAAGAAGAGCTTCAAGATATGAAAGCCTATCTTGAAGGCTTAAGCAGTGAATCAGTCGAAGAAGATAGTGACTTACCAGGTACACCCTGTTATGAGTTTGTTTTCGACAACCAAGAAGCGGACGTGCGCTACAAGCTATGTGAAACCTACGACTTCGTCGTAGCAAAGGTCAATGAGAGCAACGAAATCATCAGTCAGAAGAGCTACTATGGTTCTGAAGATGACCTCAGCTTATCGAGTAGAGTGTCACATTAGACTAGGATTTATAGGCTATTTTAGCCTTCAAAAGGATCGATAAAGAGCTGGTTTAAAAACTAGCTCTTTTTATTAGGGAAAAGTTATGTTATTTCTTGCAATGACTTATTAAATAAGGTACACTATTAAAGCGCCGCATTGAAGTGCGAGGTTGCCGGCACACTGAGACACGTTGTCATGGTCAGTGAGAAGATCGGGGAATTTGCATGGAGCGGGTCTATTGGAAATAGACAAGAAAAAAGGAGGATTTCCATGGCAAGAAATAGTATTCGCATACGTCTTAAAGCGTATGAAAGCAGAACTATCGACAGTGCAGCACAGAAGATTGTTGAAACAGCAAACAATCATGGTGTGCAAAAGGTAGTTGGACCAGTTCCATTACCAACCGAGAAAGAAATTATCACCGTTTTACGTGCGGTCCATAAATACAAGGATTCACGCGAACAATTCGAAATCAGAACCCACAAGCGTTTAATTGAGATTATTGGGCCTACAGCCGAAACAATTGATGCGATGAGTCGTTTAGACTTGCCAAGTGGCGTCGATATTGAAATCAAACTTTAGGAGGATAACATGAAAGGTTTAATCGGAAGAAAACTAGGAATGACGCAAGTGTTCTTAACAGATGGCACCTTAGTTCCAGTAACGGTTGTTGAAGTACTTCCTAATGTTGTACTACAAAAGAAAACAATCGAAAACGACGGCTATGAAGCTGTTCAATTGGGCTATGAAGATGTCAAAGCAAACAAAGCAAGAAAAGCAGAAAGCGGACACGCAGCTAAGGCAAACACAACTGCAAAGAAATTCGTCAAAGAATTTAAGAGCAGTGACCTTGGTGAGTTGGATTTAGGAGCTGAAATTAACGCTGACCTATTCAAAGCGGGAGACTTAGTAGACGTCTCTGGCCGTAGCCGCGGTAAAGGTTTCATGGGTTCTATTTACAGAAATAACCAATCCATTGGACCAAAAGCACACGGTTCACGCTCTCACAGAGTACCTGGATCATTCGCTAACTTAGGTGTTAACGTCTCCAGCATCAAACCTGGACTCACCAAAGCGGGTCAAGAAGGTTACAAAATGAGAACTAACCAAAGCCTTGAAATTATTAAAGTTGATACAGAAAATAACTATCTCTTAATTAAAGGAAACGTTCCAGGACCTCGTAAGGGTATTGTGAGTGTTAAAGAGACTGTGAAAAGAGTTAAGTCGACAGAACCAAAAGAACTAGTCGACCTGCGCGAAGATAAGGAGGATTAATCAAATGCCTACATTACAAGTACTGAATCTTGAAGGAAAAGAACTTCACGAAATAGAACTTGCTTCCGACGTGTTTGGTATTGCTCCTAACACTCAAGCAATGTTCGACGCTGTTATGGTACAAAGACATTCACTTCACCAAGGAACCCATAAAACAAAGGGTCGTTCCGAAGTAAGTGGTGGTGGACGTAAACCATGGCGTCAAAAGGGAACCGGCCGTGCCCGTCAAGGGTCCATCCGTGCTCCACAATGGAGAGGCGGCGGAATCGTCTTCGGACCAACTCCTCGCTCATACGACATCAAGCTTAATCGTAAAGTGCGTCGCTTAGCATTAAGAAGCGCATTATCACAAAAAGTGATTGACGAAAGAATCAAAGTAGTCGAAAACTTAGAACTAAGTGAAATCAAAACACAGCAATTCATCAAAACGTTAGAAGCACTCAACCTTGAAAAGAAAACAATTTTCGTGGTTGATGCAAGCGAAAACATTGAAAATGCATACCTATCAATGAGAAACCTTAAGAACGTCATGCTATTAAGTGTTGAAACACTCAACGTGTACGACATCCTAAATGCTGACAATCTAGTTCTTACTGAAACGGCTGCTAAAAATGCTGGGGAGGTCTGGGCATAATGGCTTATAATCCACGTGATATTATTTTGCACCCTGTTTACACAGAAAAAACAGTTGCCATTAATGAAGATGGAAACCGTGTCACCTTCGCTGTAGCAAAAGGTGCCAATAAGACTCAAGTTAAACAAGCGATTGAAGAAATTTTCTCAGTCAAAGTTGAAAAAGTAAATATTCTAAATGTTCGCCCTAAACCAAAGCGTTATGGACAATACATTGGAAAAAAAGCTGGTATGCGTAAAGCAATTATCAAGCTTGCTGAAGGCGACAAGATCGAACTTCTCTAGAATTTAAGAATCAAACAATTATCGGTAGACGTACGCTATTACCGGACAAATGCGTAAGGAGGAAAACATTCCATGGCGATTAAGAAATATAAACCGACCACGCCAGGTCGCAGAGGAATGACAGGCCTAGACTTCTCAGAGCTTTCAAAAGTAGCCCCAGAGAAATCACTGTTAGAACCAATTAAATCAAAAGGCGGCCGTAACAACATGGGCCGTATCACAACCCGTCACCAAGGTGGCGGACATAAACGTAAATACCGTGTCATCGACTTCAAAAGAAATAAAGATGGTGTTCCAGCAAAAGTTGCAACGATTGAGTATGATCCAAATCGTTCCGCAAACATTGCGCTGCTACACTATCTAGATGGTGAAAAACGTTATATCTTAGCTCCAAAAGGGTTCAAGGTAGGACAAGAAGTTATCTCAGGAACTAGTGTTGATATTAAAGTCGGAAACGCTTTAGAACTTCATAACATTCCAGAAGGTACAACCGTTCACAACATCGAACTTAAGCCAGGTAAAGGCGGTCAACTCGTCCGTTCAGCAGGAGCAAGCGCTCAATTGCTAGGGATTGAAGATCGTTACGTCACAGTCAGACTCACTTCCGGAGAAGTGCGCAAGATCTTAGGAACTTGCCGTGCAACTATCGGGGAAGTCGGAAATGAAGACCACTCACTCGTCAATATTGG
>JAAZEC010000111.1 GCA_012512495.1 Erysipelothrix sp. | reverse complement strand
ACTCAATGGTAAGACGTCGATCATTGCTATTTCAGCATCCAAGCTTGATAACTATGAAATCACGGATCGCATCGTGATTGTGGGCAACGATACGGATGCCCAACTCGATTGTATTGCTAAGAATGCTGCGGTGATCATTGTCGTGTGGGCCAAGAATGTGGCACCGATGGTCATTGAGGCAGCTTCACAAAAGGGCTGTGCGGTCATTATTTCGGGTCATGGGACTATGAATACCTCCCGTTACCTCTTCTATGCTTCACCGGTCGCGGAGTTAATGACGACGGATTTGGTCGTTTTCAACAAGGCCGAGTTCGTGGAAGATGTTGGAAAGAAAATGATTCGTTCCCGTTATCGTTCCTATCCAGTGGTGGATGACCAGAACCATATCTTTGGTTTCATTTCACGTTACCACATCTTGAATGCGACGAATAAGAAGGTCATTCTGGTGGACCATAATGAGATGCGTCAATCCGTACCTGGGATTGAAACGGCTGAACTATTAGAAATCATTGACCATCACCGTATTGGGGATGTGTCGACTTCGAAGCCGATTATCTTTAGAAATGAGATTGTAGGTTCGACGGCGACTCTAATTACGAAGCTGTATATGGAGAACCAGATAAAGATCAGGCCAGCGATTGCGGGTCTGATGCTGGGGGCAATGATTTCGGATACCCTAAACTTCAGGAGTCCGACTACGACCAATACCGATGTGACGCTGGCTTCCCACCTGGCCTTACTGGCGGATCTGGATATCGAGGAGTTTGCTCGTAGCATCTTCACGGTCTCCAATAGCTTGAAGGGTCAGTCGATGGAAGAGATTCTGAAATATGACAAGAAGGATTTCATTATTGCGGGTAAGAGTGTGAGTGTGTCACAGATGATTCTCTATCAACTCAATGAGGTCCATGGGATTGAGGATGAACTGAAGGATGTCATGAAGAAGCTCAGCAAGCATGAGAAGAAGGACCTGTGGGTCATGGTGTTTACTTCCATCCATGATAATGGTTCAGTACTGTTTGGTGCTGGTGAACTGGCTGGTTTGGTAGAGATGGCTTTCCCTAATAATCCGGGAGAAACCCACTCGTTCCATGACACGGTGGTCTCGCGTAAGAATCAAATCATCCCGCAGTTGAGTCTTGTGATTAACCAGTATGAAGGTTAAGAAGTTTTTTGAATCAATCAAGCAAAATCAGGAAATTAAAGAACTTGATTTAGCGAATGAGTTGATTGAGCTCAAGTCACATCGCATTTTTAAGGATTATTACAATGGCCAGCCGATTGAGAACTATGTGTATGGTATCTATCTACGGGATACAAAGAAGCTGATTGGTTTCTGTGATTTGAGACTTGGTGACCAGACTGCTTTGATGTATCTTGGTAATGTCGGTTACTCGATTTTCCACCATTACCGGGGACACAACTATGCCTTTCAGGCGACGGAGCTCTTGTTACGGCTGGCAGTATACCTGAAGGTAGAATCGGTAATGATTACGGTCAATCCGGATAATGAGCCGTCGATCAGAACGATTGAGAAGCTGGATAGCGAGTATATCAAGCGGGTGAAGGTTCCGGCGAGTGAACCGCTGTTCCAACAAGGGGATTATGAGAAACTGATTTATCGTATCTCATTAACAAAAGGAGAAATGAATGGATAACTATCAATTAAGGGAAAAGACGCATTTGTTTTTTAGACAGAATAGTAAACAGTTTGTGATTGTCTTAGTCATAAACTATGTTTTGGTCATCGGGCTCGATATTCTTGAGAGAATATTGTTAATGATGAGATATGGCTTGAGTATCTCTCTCAGCAACTTCATCAACTACAGTCAGCTTGTGTCCGTGGTGGATACCCAGTTTGATTTCGTGTCGGTACTGGTTCAGCTGATCGTTGGTATTGGCCTGTCGGTCTTTACGGCGGGTATTAGTATCGCGGTGTTGAAGGGTATTCGTAGGGGCTATTTTGAGGCTAAAGATGTCTTCGAGGTCTTTAGAATGAAGTGGGGAAGACTGGCACTCATCATCATCTTGACCCAATTGATTATTTCGATTCTGTCGATTGCGATTGTACCAGGAATCATTGCGACTTACTCTTTGGCGATGAATTACTTTATGTTTAGCGATCACCCTGAGAATTCTGTGACCGATAGTATGAAAATGAGTCATCAATTCATGAGGGGCAAACGGATGAAGCTGTTTCTGGCTGAACTGTACTACCTAGCTTGGATTGTTGCTGCGTTGTTAGTGTCGGTTGTACTGACATACGTTGGGTTAGTGATTGGTATTATTAGCTTTGTGCTCGTATCTTTTATTTCCGCGTTTGTGGGTGTTCTGGTAATCATCCTACATGCTCAGTTTTACACAGAGAACATTTAAAGAATTATGTTACAGTCACTGTATAAGAAAATACTAGCCCACCGACGGTATGTTGTTACTTTTTTAATTCTACTTCAGATTGCGCTGATTGTTTTCTTAACGATGACCTTTTCTGGATCGTTTCGAATTATTTACTTCGGACTGGAGGCCTTAGGCCTAGTCGAGGTGCTCTATCTTTCGATGCAACAGAACACGAATCCGCGATTTATTTTATCGTGGACTCTTATTATCTTGGGGATTCCTTTGATTGGTCCCGTGCTTTATTTGCTACTGGGTAATCGTAAGATACCTAGAGAGATGAGGGAGAGGGAACCTTTTACCCATTTGGTGACAGACGCTTTAATGAATGATCATGAGTATGTCATTGAGAGGATTGCTACGGACCATCCAAACCTGATTAAGAATGTGAACTATATCGATAACATTGCTCACTATCCGGTTTATTCTAGTACGGAAACGAAGTTCATGAAGAGTGGTGAAATGAAGTTCAAACACTTTATGAAGGATCTGAATTCAGCTCAGAAATATATTTTCTTGGAATATTTCATTGTTAAAAAAGGTTATTTCTGGCAAAGTGTCTATGATGTGCTGGTTGAGAAGGCTAACCAAGGGGTAGTCATTAAGCTCCTATTGGATGATTTTGGTTGTCCAGAGTTTGATAATGACTATTTGGAAGAAATCCGTTCTCATGGGATTGAGATTGAATTGTTTAATCCGTTGACAGCTCGTTTTACGGTCTTTATGAATAATCGTAATCACCGAAAGATTGCGGTGATTGATGGCAAGGTCGGCTATATTGGTGGTATCAATATAGCGGATGAGTATATCAATCGTATTGAACGCTTTGGTCACTGGAAGGACGTAGCTGTTAGGATTAGGGGCGAAGCAGTGTTCTCACTGACGGAGATGTTTCTTCAACTGTTTAACTACTATACCGATACACCGAGTGCGATTGAGGACTATGTGAATGACATCATTTATTGTGAACCGGATGGGTATGTCCAACCGTTTTCTGATAGTCCGACCGACAATTTCTTTGTGTCTGAGACGCTCCATATCAACCTGATTACCCAGGCTAACAAGTCCGTTCATATCTGTACGCCTTATCTAGTGGTTGGTTATGAAATGCTACGGGCAATTACTGCCGCGGCACAATCGGGTGTTGATGTGCGGATTGTTTTACCAGCGATTCCTGATAAGAAATTGGTTAACATGATAACTAAATCGTATTATGATAAACTGATACAGGCTGGGGTCAGAGTTTATGAATACACACCTGGCTTTATTCATTCGAAGTCGATTGTCATTGATGGCAAGGAAGCCATTATTGGGACGGCTAATTTGGATTTCAGGTCTTATTATCTGAATTTCGAATGTGGTATCTATTTTATTGAGAGCCAAGTTATATATGAGTGTGAACAGGATTTCTTTGAGACCCTGCTAGCGTGTGATGAAATTACGAAGGATAATCTGGCACAGTTACCGTTCTATCAACGGATCTTTAGAGCTTTTGTCAGTTTGTTCAGCGGACTAATGTAAGGAGCAACTATGGGAAAATTAGGATTAGTACTAGAGGGTGGCGGAATGCGCGGCGCCTATACGGCAGGAGTCCTCGCCTGGTTTTTACGGAATAACATTGAAATGGATCATGTCAGCGGTGTCAGTTCTGGTGCGATGTATGGCGCTTTCTTCCTCGCGAAGGATGAGGAACTGCTTCGTAAAGCATCGATTGAGATTGCTCCTTCGAAGGACAACGTGGGCATCAGACCACTGTTGAAGGAACGTCAGATTGTGGGTTATGATCACATGTATGATGTAGCTTTGATTGAGGCTGGTTATAAGCCAGAGAACATCCTGCGCTCAGAGAGTGAGTTTAGCGTAGCGGTCTATGATATGGAAATCATGGATACGATTTGGATGGATAAACAGACTGTTGCTAAGGACGTGAAGTGGATTAAGGCCGCGTGTTCCTTACCGTTTTATAGCCGGTTAGTAAATATCAATGGGCGTGACTATACCGATGGTGGTGTGACGACTATGATACCGTTGAGGCATTCATTAGAAGTGGGTTGTGATCGT
>JAAZEC010000014.1 GCA_012512495.1 Erysipelothrix sp. | reverse complement strand
TCTTCAGGGTCAGGGTCGGGGCACTACTCGATCAAAGTTTGTTAGAACACTATCTAGAAAACGATGTCCACCATGAAGAGCTCTTAAACATCATGGATTGGATCGCTAACTTCGAACCCCAGGTCAATCATGCCTACCATACCTTGGAGAAAGATTTAGAAGCCGCTGACATCAAGCTTGTGAATATCAAACAACTTAGTAAAATAGAAGAAAATCAATTAAAGCGGATCTGGCAAAGCGAGGTCAAACCCTATGTGGTCGGACAGATTCTACGCAACGATTTACCATTTCCCTTCCTTCAAAACGGCAAATTATACGTGGTCGTGACCCTCCTCAGCAAGCAGAAGAAACAGCGCTACGGGCTGGTCTCGCTAGAGAACTTGCCCAGCCATTTTTACTTTGAAGTAAACGGGATTCAACATGTTGTTTCGGCCGTCGATCTGATTGAGTATCATCTCTCTGAGATCTTCAGCCGCTTTAAGATCCAAGAAGTAGTCGTCGTCCGTGTCACCCGCAATGCTGATATCGATGTCGAAATCAGTTTGATGGATGATGACGTGGATTTCCGAGGACAGCTCGAAAAGCTCGTGGCGGAACGATCGACCTTGGGAGCGGTCAGGCTACAACTCGATCGCCACGTCTCACAACCACTAGAGAACTACCTCTTATTGAAGATAGAATGTGCCAAAGAGTTACTCGTCATCAATGAATATAAACTAGATCTACGGGTTGGCTTTGAACTTTACGATGTTCTAAAGAAAGACTTTCCAAGTCTGGTTTATCCAGCACAACCGAGTATTCAACAGTTTGATTTCTCCGTGCAACGCGTCATGGAGGCCCTCAAGACCAGGGACACCCTGATAGCCTATCCGTATCATTCTTCCAACAGCTTTGTCCAACTGCTCCATGAGGCAGCGAATGAGCCATTGGTTGAATCTATCCGTATCTCGCTGTATCGGGTTGCCAACCCTAGCCGTATTATCTCGGCCTTGATGTTCGCCGCGGAAAAGGGCAAGCAAGTTACCGTGGTGCTAGAATTACGGGCGCGCTTTGATGAGGAGCGAAACATTGAGAATTCGAAACGCCTAGAAGAAGCAGGCTGCCATGTCATCTATGGCATCCCTGACTACAAGGTCCACGCGAAGGTGTGCGTCATCCAGATGAAAAACAATCAATATATTACCTATGTGGCAACTGGTAACTTCAATGAGAAGACTCAGAACCAGTACACGGATTTGGCACTAATTACTACCGAACTGAGTGTCGGGGAGGATTCGGTTGAGATGTTTAATTCCATTGAACGGGAAACGCTCCTCAAGAGGACCCAATCCATCTGGATTGCGCCGTTGTTATTTAGAAACAAGTTGGTCGAAGAGATCGACGAAGAGATCTCGTTTGGTGAAGAGGGACTCATCGTCATGAAAATGAACTCACTGAATGATGAGCTCATTATGAATAAACTGATTGAGGCCTCACAGGCGGGTGTGAAGGTACAACTTTTAGTGCGAGGCATCTGTTGTTTGATCCCGGGCATTCCTGGGGTGAGTGAGAACATCACCGTCAAGAGTATTGTTGGTCGTTACCTCGAGCATTCGCGCATCTACAAGTTTGGTAGTGTGGATCGGGCGAAGTTCTTCATAGGTTCTGGTGATTTACTGCATCGCAATACCCAGCGG
>JAAZEC010000110.1 GCA_012512495.1 Erysipelothrix sp. | reverse complement strand
GGAACTGTCTGACCATCGTACCCTCACCATGAGTATCATTAATGAACTCTGAGCGATAGCCTAATAGCCCTCTCGTAGGAACATGCCACTCCATGGTGGTCATTGAATTCTTCTCATCCATGGTAACAATTTCACCACGACGTAGATTCAACTTCGAGATAATCGTACCTGTATAATTAGTAGGAACTTCGATAATGACCAACTCAATCGGTTCATACTTCCTACTATTAATGGTTTTGTAAATGACCTGTGGCTTCGAGATAGCCAGTTCATAGCCTTCCCGACGCATATTCTCAATCAGAATCGTTAAGTGCAATTCACCACGACCCGAAACCTTAAAGGTATCCGTCGATTCTGTCGCTTCGACATTTAAACCAACGTTAACTTCTAGTTCTCTCTTCAAACGCTCCTGAATGTTACGAGAAGTAACATACTTGCCGCTCTTACCGGCCAAAGGTGAAGTATTGACCATGAAATTCATGGAAAGGGTCGGTTCCTCGATCACCAAAGGATCCAAGACTTCGACCTTGTTAGGTTCGCCTACCGTATCACCAATGGAAATAGCCGAAATACCCGAGATCTGGACAATATCACCAGCCACGGCATATTCGACCGGTACACGCTTCATTCCAATATAGGTATAAACCTGATTGATCTTATGAGGATAGACATTCCCTTGATAATCCACAACATGAACGCTAGAACCAGATTTCAAGACGCCCTTAAAGAGCCTTCCAATGCCAAGTCGTCCTACATAGTCGTCATAGGCAAGGCTGGAAATTTGAAGTTGGACAGGTTCTTCGCTTAAATCAGGATACGGTTTGACATGGTTGATGATGGTCTGAAACAGAGGTTCCAGATTCTTTGAATCATCGTCCATTTCCTTTTTCGCAATTCCTTCTTTCGCAATGCCATACAAGATTGGGAATTCTAATTGGGTATCATTCGCTTCTAAATCAACAAATAATTCATAAACCAGATCAATGACTTCATCCACCCGTTTGTCCTGCTTATCAATCTTGTTGATAAAAAGAATTGGGTTAAGCCCTTGTTCTAGTGATTTCTTGAGTACAAATCGAGTTTGGGGCATTGGCCCTTCCGCGCTATCGACTAATAGTATTACGGTATCGACAGTCTTAATAATTCGTTCTACTTCTGATGAGAAATCAGCATGCCCTGGGGTATCCACAATATTAATCTTAATATCATGATATGAAACAGAACAGTTCTTGGAATAGATGGTTATTCCTCTCTCACGTTCTAAGTCATTGGAATCCATCACTTGTTCAACTCGTGTTTCGTGCTGACCAAAGACTCCCGATTGATTTAGAAAAGCATCGACCAGAGTCGATTTTCCTGCATCTACGTGAGCAATAACCGCTAAATTGATAATCTTTTGTTTGTTCATTAATGTTCGCCCCTTCTGAAACTGGTTTATTATATCACATCTATGGTGACAATGTTTAACATTGATGCACTATGGTATAATCAAGCCATGAAACAAAGAAACCCTTTTCCATATAGCAGCGACAACAAGCGCTATCACACTTTTAATCATTACCTAAGAACCACTTTCCATAGCAAGGTCTTCAAGGTACCCGTCGACGCGGGCTTCACCTGCCCCAACCGAGACGGAACCTGTGCCAGCACCGGTTGTTCTTTTTGTTCAGCCCGAGGCTCCGGTGACATGATTATTCGTGGAACCCTCGAAAATCAAATCCAAGAAGGCATGAAAGTCATGCGCAATAAGTGGCCCGATGGTCTATCTATGTTGTATTTTCAGGCCTACACCAACACCCATGACACCCTAGAGAATCTTAAGAAGCTCTATGATCCCTATTTCGAGGACGAACGATTCGTATCCATTTCCATCGCAACCCGTGCCGACTGCCTTGACGACGAGAAGATCGCCTACTTCAAAGAGAAGGCCAAACAGAAAGACCTCTGGTTTGAAATCGGTCTCCAATCCGTTCACGAATCGACCAACGAGCTAATCAATCGAGCCCATCCTACCCAGCTTGTGTTCGACGTAGTCAAGAAATGTCATGACGCAGGCATCAAAGTGTGCCTACACATTATCAACGGACTTCCATACGAGAGTTCAGACATGATGATGGAAACCGCCCATCAGGTCGCAAACTCCCATGTTGATGCACTGAAAATCCATATGTTTCATGTCTTGAAACACACGCTGGAAGCACACCGTTACAAAAAAGATCCCTATCCGCTTTTAAGTATGGAAGAGTTTGTCGAAATAGTCATTGATCAATTGGAGATTCTACCTCCAGAAATGGTGATCGAACGACTGAGTGGCGATGGCCTAGAGAGCGATTTAATCGCACCCCTGTGGACATTAAGAAAGGTAGATTTGCTGAATCACATAGATAAGGAGATGGTACGTAGAGCAACGTATCAAGGAATAAAATATGAAAAGTAATACCGAACTGATTCATCAGTGGATGGAAGAGACCATTCAAAAGGACTGGGTGTGTGTCGACATGACGTGCGGAAAAGGCCGTGATACCCTGGAGATGGCCAAACTAGCCCATCATGTCACCAGCATTGATATTCAGGAAGCTGCCATTGAACAAGCTAAGGCACTGAGTTCACAGTACGATAATATCACCTTCATTCAGGATGATCATATTAACATCTCAAATTATGTCAAAGACTTCATTCATCTGGCCATCTTCAATCTAGGTTACCTGCCCGATGGAAACAAAAAGATCCAGACCACTGCTGATTCGACCCTGATGGCACTCAGCAAAATCTATCCAAGGATTCGTAAGAATGGCTATCTCGTAGTTACCTGCTATGTGGGCCATAAAGGTGGCAAAGAGGAACACGAAACCGTGAAGCGTTGGATCGACCATTATAAGAACTTCGAAACGACCATCATAGACTCAGGTAAGCGCAATGCGCCGATCACCTATATCTGTAAGAAGACCAGTTTCGATTCAAGATAAACATAAAAAAAACATCACCGGTTGGAGTGATGTTTTTTTACTACAAGGAAGGAAGTTTCTGATTCTTTCGAATCCATCAATATCTCTATTGCAAATACAGTATAGCTCCCTTGCGTGATAGTTATGTGTACTAATTATGTGAGAATATGTGATTAACCGACAGAGCCTTCCATTTCCAGTTTCATTAACTGATTCAGCTCTACCGCGTACTCCATAGGGAGTTCACGGGTGAATGGTTCCAAGAAACCAAGGATAATCATTTCGGCAGCTTCAGCTTCAGTCAATCCTCTGCTCATGAGATAGAACAATTGATCCTCGGATATCTTCGATACCGCGGCCTCATGCTCGATAATAGATTGGTTATTGAAGACCTTGTTGACCGGAAGTGTATCCGAACGTGACAGATCATCAAGAATCAGCGTATCACACTCAATTTTTGACTTAGCACCCGTCGCTTCAGGTCCATGGTGAACCACGCCACGATAGTTGACTTCACCACCATTACGAGCGACCGATTTGGAAATAATAGTACTCTGTGTGTTTGGGGCTAAATGGATCATCTTAGCACCGGCATCCTGGTGTTGATTCTTACCAGCAACAGCGATGGAAATCGTAAGACCCTTGGCACCTCTGCCTGCCAAAATACTGGATGGGTACTTCATGGTCTTATGGGCTCCGATGTTACCATCGATCCATTCCATGATGCCATAATCCCAGACCTTGGCACGCTTGGTCACCAGGTTGAGAACGTTGGTCGACCAGTTTTGTACCGTTGTATAGCGGCACTTGGCATCCTTATGGACAATGATTTCAACGACGGCCGCGTGTAGGGAGTCGTTCTTATAGATTGGGGCTGTACAGCCTTCAACATAGTGAACATCGGCACCCTCATCGACAATAATGAGCGTTCTTTCAAATTGTCCCATGCTTTCGGCATTGATCCGGAAGTAGGATTGTAGTGGTTTCTCGAGGGTCACTCCTGGTGGTACATAGATAAAGGAACCACCTGACCAAACAGCCGTATTGAGTGCTGCGAACTTGTTATCATTGGGTGGAACGATAGTACCAAAGAACTTCTTAAAGAGTTCTGGGTGTTCCCTCAATGCCGTGTCCGTATCCAAGAAGATAACGCCCTTCTCTTCTACCTCTGCTAGCATGTTATGGTAGACCATCTCGGAATCGTACTGTGTAGCAACCCCGGATAAGTATTGAGCCTCAGCTTCAGGAATACCAAGCTTGGAGAAGGTCTCCCTGATATTCTCAGGAACGTCTTCCCACTTGTTTTCCATGCGGTCGGAAGCTCTTAGGTAGTATATATATTCATCGAAGTTGATGTCGCTTAAATCTTGTCCCCAGGTTGGCATTGGTTTTGCTTCAAAAGCGCGATAGGCCTCTAGACGCATGTCCAACATCCATTCGGGTTCCTTTTTCAAGGCGGAAATTTCTCTAACAACTGCTTCGCTAATGCCCTTACCGGTCGTATAGACTGGAGTGATTTCATCACTAAATCCGTATTGATAATCCGTGGAAGGCAATAAATCGCGATCAGATACTTTTTCAGTCATTTTCTTCCTCACTTTCTAATATCATTTCACTCATGGCTTGCCACCCAATCGTAGCACAGCCAATGCGATTAGCTTGTTTGCCAACATTGACAAACGCGATAGCTTCTTCTAATACTTCGTAGTCAAACTCTTGAAGATCAATCATCTTATTATACTCAGCAATGATACCCTGAGCATCCTTTAATGTCTTGCCCTTCATGAGTTCAGTCATGATTGAAGTGGAGGCCGTGGATATCGTACAGGCGACACCATCAAAGCGAACATCTTCAATCACACCCTCTTTTATTTTAACCTGGACCTTTATATCATCTATGCAGGAATCCGCCGCCATATGACGCATCAAGTACGACTCATCGTCGCTCAATGAATGGTTACGTGGATATTGATAATGATCCATGATAATTTGACGCAACATCATCGCATCATTTCGATAGTCTTTCATCGATATCCTCCTTCTAGATATACAGTTCCACTGTTTTTTCAAGAGTGATGTCCTTGATCACTTCTAGGAAGCGGTCAATTTCATCTTTGGTGTTATAGAGGTAGAGCGACAAGCGACAGGTATCATTAGTCTTGATGACCTCATGGAGCACCTTGGCGCAGTGGTTGCCCGCCCTTAACGCAAATCCATATTTACTTAAGTAAGCACAAACATCCTGTGAAAAGATACCCTTCACATTAAAGGCAATGATGCCAGTTCGCGCACTTGGGTTGTAGATCTTCAAATGATCCATTTCCTTCATGGCTTCATAGGCGTAGTCCCTTAACTCAAGCTCATAGGCATGGATATCATCCATCCCCACTTCATTGAGATACTCGATGGCAGCGTCTAGTCCCAAGATTCCCGCGATGTGCGGTGTGCCTGCCTCAAACTTGGCCGGTGAACCCTTCAGGACAACTTCGCCTAGCATATTGAAGCGAGC
>JAAZEC010000109.1 GCA_012512495.1 Erysipelothrix sp. | reverse complement strand
TGGTCACATATGGGATTGTCTCAATTTATGATGTATATGCCGTAGTTCGTTCTTATGAAACTGGAGACTATGAACGCGTCTACTATACAAAGGATGATGAAAAAGACTCTATAGTCATTAATAGTAAAGAAAAATGTTTTATTGTTGATGTATCAGAAAAAGAGAAGGCCACTCTTGACACTTTAAGAGGTCTAAATGGTGGTTCTTACGAATTAGTAAGTGATTCTCTGACAAATGCCCAAGAAAATTCTGAAAAAGTTTTAGAATTTAGTACGAAAATTGAAGAGTTGAATACTTCGATTTCTACTTTAACAACAGAACGAGATGATTCCATTACTGAACATAGTTTAGCAAAGGAACAAATCTCAACTCTAACAGAAGAATTAGGTTCCCTAAAGGTTTACAAATTAGGGATTGAAGCAGAACAAAAAGAAGCTGTACTTGTTGAGTATGAAGCCCAGTTATCTGATGAAGTTATCGAAACTTATCGTAAGAAACTTGCAGATTACACTGCCCTCGAACTAGACAAAGAACTCGCTTATGAGTTAAAGAAAACTAATCCGTCTGTTTTCACAAAGACACCCGGCACTGGATACGTTCCAAAGGACGACCCAAGGGGTGGAATTGAAGAAATCCTATTAAAATATAAGAAATAATTATAATTGGAGGCAATATAATGGCTACTAAAAGATTTACCATTGACGGTTATGGTCAAGTAGAACTTAATAACGTAGCATTCCGTCGTGACGGCCGCATTGAAGCTCAGTGCGCTGCCGATTCCTCAGATTTTTCTGACGGTATCGAAAACGGAATGTTAGTTGCAGTCGACGACCAAAACCGCAAAATTAAATTACCAGTTGATGATTCACTGCCTATTGGTCTGGTATATAGTGCTGAACATCTGTATGATGAACGCACTCCTGGTTTAAAGAACTTCAAACTCAACGCTACTGATGATTTCCTTCCTCGTGTCGGATATCTTGCAGTTGGCGATAAATTCACTGAAAACTGTGTTTGCTATGATTCCGCAGAATTCTCTGATGATGCTACTTTCGTAAGCGCCCTTGGTGCTATCGCTTCTACAGGTCTCTATGGTGGCTTCGATGCTACTGGCGCGATTGCTGTAAGCTCTGCCGCACCAACAGTTGGCCCAAAACTGAAAGTAACCGCAAAAACAACTATGCCTGATGGCACACTTGGTGTTAAGTTCCAAGTGATTACAGCGTAAGGAGGGTAAAATAACATGACACATCAAGAATTATATGAAATCGCCCTTCACGCAGCTAAGGGCACAGTTCCTACAACTTTTGCAAAAGAGGGAACTCAAGTTGACGTTAATGCCGCTTTCGTAGATGGCTTAAAAGAACTCGCTGGTTCAGTAAACCAGTTCATGAAGAACCGCTATGATATTTATGATATCGTAATCAAAGTTGCCGATGAAACCATGCCAAAGAAAGTTATTGACTCTCTTGGTTTATTCGCTGAGGTACAGGTTGTTCCTCAGAACCAAAAAGCTCTGTTCAAAAAGAAAATGGGTCGCTCTCGTGCCAAGAAATTCTTAACGCAAGTTGGTCTTTCTGGTGTGTACGAAACATTCCGTCTTGATGCGACTACTTTCGAACTAGCTGCTCATGCAGTTGGTGGTGGAGCAACAATCGACTTCGAGCGTATGCTTGATGGTGCTGAATCTATTGCTGAAGTAATGGATGTTATCACCGAAGGTCTTGTCGATGCCGTGTTCCTAGAAGTGCAGAAGGCTCTGCGCGCGGCTCTTAATGCCACAAACCGTCCTACAGCCAATAAATATAGTGCCAATAGCTTTGACGCTAGTGAAATGGTGAAGTTAGTTAATGTTGTTCGTTCTTATGGCGACGGCGTTGTAATCTTTGCTCCACCGGAATTCGTTGGTGCTATGGGTCCCGATGCTCTTGTTCCCGCAATCGCTGGTGAAGCTCAGGGTATTTATCATCCACAGGACTTAGATGCTA
>JAAZEC010000108.1 GCA_012512495.1 Erysipelothrix sp. | reverse complement strand
TCTCAGGAGGAAACAACACCACAACAGCGTCAGGAGTCGTTTACTCAGATGATGGAAGTGGCACTGAATTCTCTGTTTGTTTAATAAGTGGGTGAGAAACTTGACAAAGGTTCTCACTTTTTATATACTGTGACCGTACCCCCCTATGGGGGGGATAAGGAGTGGAGATATGAATAAACTACAGAAAGATGGCAGAAAGTATTTGAAGATTGCTCAGGGTAACCTGGAGGCGTCACTTCAGATGCTTGAAGACGATCGGTATTGTATTGATATATCTAACCAGATTTTAGCGACGATTGCGCTTCTTAAGAAGGCGAACTCGACTATTATTAAGAACCACCTTGAACATTGTGTCATGGAGGCTTTCAATACGGATGATGAACAGTTGAAGAAAGAGAAGATAGAAGAAGTTGAACTTCTCTTGAAGAAGGTGACAGCATGAAGAAGACGTTCTCAATTGAGGGTATGACTTGTTCTGCCTGTGAGGCTAATGTTAGTAAGGCGATTGCGAAGGTTGATGGAGTCCAGGATGTTTCAGTGAATCTACTGATGAATCAGGCGAGTGTCGACATGAGTGATGATGTCTCACCTTTACAAGTGGTTGAGGCAGTTGAGAAGAGCGGTTATCATGCTCGAGAATTGAGTCAACTGAAGGAGATCTCACTTGAGGTTGAGGGCATGACCTGTGCGATGTGTTCTAACACGGTGGAGAAGGCTATTACTAAGACACCGGGTGTGAGTACGGGTAGTGTTAACCTATTGACGAATTCGGCGGCGATTTCTTTTGATCCTGGAGTGGTGAAGACTCAGGAAATCATTGATGCGATTAAGAAGTCTGGTTATGGTGCGAGTGTTAAAGTTGAGTTTAAGGCACATAATCAGGATGAGAGAGCTGCGAAGGATAAGACATTTAAAAGAGAACTAATCGTTGGTCTTATTTTTGGTTTCTTAACACTGTATGTTGCGATGTCTCAAATGATTCCGGGAGTGAAGCTTCCGTTGCCTGATTTGATTCATCCGGATTTGAATCCGATGAACTTTGCGATTGCTCAGATCGTGCTGACTTTGCCTGTCGTATACGTAGGTCGTAATTTCTTTGTTCATGGTTTTAAGTCGTTGTTTAGGGGTAGTCCTAATATGGATTCCTTGGTGGCTTTAGGTTCTACGGCGGCGATTCTGTATTCCATTTATGGGACAATTCAGATTGCTAATGGCGCTCATCATTTTGCTCACCACTTATATTTTGAGTCGGCGGCGGTTATTATTGCTTTGATTAAGCTTGGTAAATACATGGAGCATATTTCGAAGGGTAAGACCTCGCAGGCGATTGAGGCGTTGTTGAATCTGAAGCCTAAGACGGCGTTGTTGTATCGTGATGGTGAAACCATTGAGATTGATGCGGATGAGATCGCGGTTGGTGATGTCCTGATGGTTAAGCCTGGTGCGTCCATTCCGGTGGATGGTATCATCCTTGAGGGACGTTCCGCTGTGGATGAGTCGATGTTGACGGGTGAGAGTATGCCTGTTGATAAACAAGAGAATGATGAAGTGGTCTTGGGTACGATTAATGCTTCGGGTAACCTGATTATTCGTGCGAGTGCTGTGTTGGGGGATACGAAGCTGGCTAAGATTGTGAAGCTGGTCGAGGATGCTCAGTTACAGAAGGCACCGATTGCTAAGATTGTGGATCGAATCTCTAGTATCTTTGTTCCGGTGGTAATTGTTCTTGCGGTACTGACTTTGATTTTCTGGTATCTTTATACGGGAGATATTGAACAGTCCCTGACTTTCTTTATCTCAGTGTTAGTTATTGCTTGTCCTTGTGCTCTGGGTCTTGCGACACCGACGGCAATCATGGTTGGGACTGGTAAAGGGGCCGAGAATGGTATCTTTATTAAGTCTGCTGAATCACTTGAGAATACCTCACATATTGATACGGTCCTCTTTGATAAGACGGGGACACTGACTTATGGTCAGATGGTGGTGACGGATATCGTTGCCCAGGATGAGAGTGAGTTCTTGAGGATGGTTGCTTCGATTGAGAAGTATTCAGAGCATCCACTAGCTCGGGCGATTGTTACTAAGGCTTCAGAGATGAATATTGATCTAGTTGATGTGAATGACTTTGAAGCAATCTCTGGCTTTGGTGTTATTGGCACGTATCAAAATCAGTCTCTCAAAGTTGGTAATCAACGTTTTGTTGAGGGTGCTGGCCATTCGTTGAGTGCTCAGGCTGATAATCTATCTAATCAAGGTAAGACCTCAATGTGGGTGAAGCTTGATGATGAGATTGTGGGTCTGATTGCGGTGGCGGATACGATTAAGGAAGATGCGAAACAGACCGTTGCGAAGCTCAAGAAGCAACAGATTGATGTTGTGATGATTACGGGTGATAATGAGAGAACGGCGAGAGCGATTGCTGCTCAGGCTGGGATCGATCACGTGATTGCGGAAGTATTGCCTGAGGATAAAGCGAACAAGGTCATGGAATTACAGGCATCTGGCAAGAAGGTCATGATGGTTGGTGATGGTATTAATGACTCTGTGGCGCTTGTTCAGTCTGATGTTGGTTTGGCTATTTCTAGTGGGACTGATGTTGCGATTGAGTCAGCGGATGTTGTCTTGATGCATGATGAATTAGATGATATTGATAAAACAATTCGGTTATCGAAAGCCACGCTTCGTAACATTAAGCAGAATCTCTTCTGGGCATTCTTCTATAATGTGGTGGGTATTCCGTTGGCAATGGGTGTGTTCACATTCTTCGGGGGTCCTGCTTTGAACCCGATGTTTGCTGGAGCTGCTATGGCCTTTAGCTCGGTATCTGTCGTAACGAACGCATTACGTCTTAGACGTTTCAAATAGAAAGGAGCCTATTAATGAATACATTCAAAGTATCTGATATGAGTTGCGCACATTGCGTTGCTCGCATTAGCGGTGAATTGGAACAGTTGAGTACTAAGGTCAATGTTGACCTGGATACACATTCAGTCACAGTTGATGGTAATGAACAAGTTGTTCAAAAAGCTAAAGAATTAGTTACAGGATTGGGATATACGGTCGAGGGATAGAAGCGCAAGCTTCTTTTCTTTAGGCGCAGATTGGGGTAGAATAGAAATATGAAAAGAATACTAAATGTGATGAATTTAAAAACAGAGCTGGACAAGCAAAAGATTGAGGCCGAACTAGAATTGACACGGCTGACTTTTACGGTGTCCTTAGCTAATCAGTGTGTGATTGTTGATGGCGATGCAGATGAGGTCAGAGTGGCCAAGCATGCTATTGAAGTAGCGGGTTATCAGGTCAAATAAAGGAAGGGTAGCTTTTATCCATCGAATATGTTATTGTATACATGTTGATGGAGAACTTTACTTTTATTTTTTGAAGAGAGATAAAAGTGGAGAGCTAGGCGAATAATTAAAGCCTAGCGATGGTGGGAAAAAAGCCAAACAGCTCACAGTGTGGGTAATCGTTTGGCTTTTTATTACTTTGGGCGACTTTTTTGTCGAAATGGCTTGCACCACCTAAAACCTTATGATATTATAGATGAGCGCTAATAACCTCAGCTGGAGAAGTACTCAAGTGGTTGAAGAGGTGCCCCTGCTAAGGGTATAGGTCGGGAAACTGGCGCGGGAGTTCAAATCTCCCCTTCTCCGCCAAATTTATAGCAAATGGTCCTGTGGTGTAGCGGTTAACATGCCTCCCTGTCACGGAGGAGATCGCGGGTTCGATTCCCGTCAGGACCGCCATTGTTGCAGGTGTAGTTCAATGGTAGAACGTAACCTTGCCAAGGTTAATACGGGAGTTCGATTCTCCTCACCTGCTCCATGATGACGGTAATGACTGCTAGTGATTAATCACTGGTAGTTTTTTT
>JAAZEC010000107.1 GCA_012512495.1 Erysipelothrix sp. | reverse complement strand
TAGATTGAGCTGATGGTATGAGCCTGTTTAATCAGCTTGATGAACAGTTCCTTACTCATGATGAAGGCATCGAGGGAAATCGAGCGGTGCATCGCCTGCCCACGATTAACATCTGTCGCAATGACTCGTTTGTTCTTATCGAGCGTAAGTGTGGTACAGCCTGCAAATTCACTCTTAGCTTCGTCTGTATTCTTATAAAGTACAGTGATGTCTGAGCCTCTTTCTTGATGTTGCTTAATCACATCAGAAAAGTCTTGAGTGTACACAAAGTGACTAGGTGCTATGACGACTGTTTCTGCTTTATCTTCTTCAATCCATTGTAAATTCTCGAGGAAAGCCGTGATGTCTGTGTTATAGATGGGTGATATGGAGGGTTGTTCACCGTACATAATCCGCATCTTTCCTTGTTTGGAGTTGATATTGTATTGTGAGCCAATACCGACATGTTCGAAGACTGAGCGTGGTTTTTCTTTGACATAGATTTGATAGTTCTTGACTCCTGAATTACTCAGGTTGGAGAGAATGAAATCAATGAGTCGATATCTTCCTAAAAAGGTAATGGAAGAAAATGGGCGGAACTGTGAAATGCCTTCAAGTTGAACATCGTTTTGTTCAAAGTTGATAATTCCCAGGATTTTATTCATTGACTATGACCCCCTCATCTTCTGGTGTAATTAGGACGATATTCTTTTTGGACTTACCCCCATAAGTCTTTGCTTCATTCAGGATACAATCCTCCATCAGGATAGCATTCTTGATAATGGCACCTTTTTTGATAATACAGTTAGCGCTGATGACCGAGTCCTTAACAACAGCTCCGGCTTCGACGAGTACATTCTGGAAGATGACGGAATCTTCCACCTCCCCAAATATCTGTGAACCCTGGTTGAGCAGTGATTGTTTGATCTTCGCATAGGGACCTACGGTATGTGGTGGCAGTGTGGTATCTTCGGTGAAGATCTTCCAATTGGTGTCCATGACATCGATGCCTGAGTTTCGGTTGAGTAGATCCATATTAGCTTCCCACAGGGAATCGATGGTACCGACGTCTTTCCAGTAGCCCTTAAAGCGGTAGGCATGAAGCTTCTTATTTGATCGTATGTATTCGGGAATAATGTCTTTACCAAAATCGTGGTTTGATTTCTCATTCTTCTTATCCGCAAGCAGTGTTTTGCGAAGTGTGGGCCACTCAAAAATATAAATGCCCATGGAAGCTAGGTTGGATTTAGGCTTTTCTGGCTTTTCTTCAAACTCAATAATGACATCATCTTCGTCAACGTTCATGATACCAAAGCGTGAGGCTTCTTCTAGTGAAACCTCCAAGACGCCAATGGTTGCTAGGGCTTTATTGTTTAGGTGACACTCTAACATCTTGGCGTAGTCCATCTTATAGATGTGGTCACCAGAAAGAATGAGTACATTCTCTGGATTCATTTGGTCAATGAAATCGATGTTTTGAGTGATCGCATCCGCCGTTCCCAAGTAGAGGCCGAACCCATCGTTTCTTTCACGTGGTGGCAAGACATAGATGCCGCTGTCCCGACCATCGAGACCCCATCGTTGGTCCTGGGCGACGTATGAGTTTA
>JAAZEC010000106.1 GCA_012512495.1 Erysipelothrix sp. | reverse complement strand
GCCTTCAATGCTTAATAACTTAGCGATTGCGCTCACGACCATACTGGGCTACAGTGCGATGGCAGGTTTTGTCGGAGGTGGCGGCCTAGGGGCCGTGGCGATCAATTACGGGTATTATCGTAATAGCTTACCAGACATGATTCCGGCGGTCATTATATTGATTCTGCTGGTTCAGGTCTTTCAAGAAATACCAACGCGAATTGCGAAGAAAATAAACAGGAGAAAATCATGAAGAAAAGTCTATTAAGTTTAGTTGTCTTGCTCATTCTAGTGGGTTGTGGCGCTAGTAATAACAACACCGAGACCATTAAGGTCGGGGCATCAATTACCCCACATGCTGAAATACTCGAGGTCATCAAGGATGATCTGAAGGAACAAGGGTATACCCTAGAAATCGTAACCTTCACGGATTACGTGATTCCGAATGTCTCATTGGAAGATGGTTCTTTGGATGCTAACTTCTTCCAGCACGAACCGTATTTGCTTAACTTTAACGAGGAACATGGCACGGATTTAGTTAGTGCCGGTGTGATTCACTATGAACCATTTGGAATTTACTCGAAGAAGTATACCGACTTGTCAGAAGTACCAGAGGGTGCTCAGGTCATTGTTCCTAATGATGGGACTAATGAAGCTCGTGCCTTGTTACTGTTGGAGGCTGCTGGTCTTATCACGGTAGATAAGGAAGCGGGTATCAATGCGACCATTAGGGATATTACGGATAATCCGAAGAAGCTTGAGATTGTGGAAATTGAAGCTGCACAGTTGACGAAGTCGTTGGCGGATGTCGATTTGGCCGTTATCAATGGAAACTATGCCTTACAGGATGGCTTGGATGTGAAGAACGATGCGCTAGTGGTAGAGGATGAACAATCCTTTGGGGCAGTGACTTATGGCAACGTTATCGCAGTGAGAGCTGGCGATGAAAACAGTGAGAAGACAAAGGCGCTTTTAGAAGCCTTGCGTTCTGAAAAGGTTACTACTTTCATCAATGAGACCTACAAAGGTTCTGTCGTTTCTCTGCTTCCATAGGTTTTGATTGTGGTATAATAGTACCTGACATCGTCCTAATGAAGGAGAGAATATTAATGATAAAAAAGTTTTTCGAAGAAATATCACAAGTACCACGAGCTTCATTTAGTGAGCAGGCAATCTCTGACTACTTGGTGAACTTTGCTGAACAAAGGGGTTTGCGGTTCATTCAAGATGAGAAAAGCAATGTCATTATTTTCAAAGACGCGAGTGCTGGCTATGAGCACCATCCCGTGGTGATGTTACAAAGCCACATGGACATGGTTGCGGAAAAGAATCAGGACAGCGATCATGATTTTGAGAACGATCCCATTGATTTGATAGAGAAAGACGGCTGGTTGTATGCTAACAAGACCACCTTAGGTGCCGATGATGGCGCTGGGGTTGCCTACATGCTAGCGGTTCTCGATGATAGAGAGTTACGTCACCCGGCACTTGAATGTGTCTTTACGGTTGAAGAAGAAGTCGGCATGGGTGGAGCACACCATCTCGATACGAGTGAACTCAAGGCGACTCGCCTTATTGGCCTCGATTCAGGCGGTGAGAAGCTAGTTACCATTTCCAGTTCAGGTGGCAATCGTGGGGTAGTTACGTACCCAATTAAATATGAACGATCCCATAAACAGCAATTAGTGCTGAGAGTCAGAGGGCTCAAGGGTGGTCACTCTGGTGTTGAGATTGACCAAGAAAGAGCGAATGCTGTCAAGGTGATGGGTAAAGTCCTTGTTCGCTTGGCACATGAATTCAACCTAGGATTCTCTTCAATTGAGGGCGGTCTAAAAGATAACGCCATCATGAGAGAGTGTAACTTAGTACTTGGTCTTAAGGAAGAGGAAGAACAAGCAGTCATTGAGAGAGTCAAACACTTAGAGAAGGACTTCCAAGAAGTCTACAGTGAGTCTGATTCTGGCTTACGGATTGAATGTGAAGTCGTTGCGAAGGCTTGTTACAGCCTATCGGTTGATGCTACTCGCGAGTTGGCCAAGCTATTGGCTTTACTACCTTATGGACCTATCCAGAAATCACTTGTCATTGAGGACTTGGTGATTGCGTCTTCGAACATCGGCCGTATTGAAACGACTGAGAACAATGTTATGCTTGGACTTTCAATGAGGTCACCTCATGCGTTTACACTTGCTGATATCAACTTGCAGGTAGAACTAATAAGTGAGCTCTGTGGAGCCCACGTTGAGTTCTCCAATGGTTATCCTGGTTGGGTCTATGATCCTGAGTCAGAGCTTCGCACAATCATTACTGACACCTATCGTGAATTACGCGGTGAGGAAATGATACTTGAGGCTACTCATGGTGGTCTTGAGCTTGGTGTTTGGAAAGAAAAAATGCCACAACTTGATATCGCGGCTTTTGGTCCGATCATGGAGGACATTCATACTCCGGATGAACGATTGAATCTTGATTCATTCGCTCGTTCTTATGAACACTTAGTCAAAGTATTAGAGAGATTATAGGGAAGCATGTCTTCCCTTTTTTTATTCATCAATAAAATAGGATCAATTCATGTGAATTGATCCTATCAATGTTTATTTACGCTTTGGACGACGAGTAGGGCGATTATCGCCACTAGACTTACCAATGCTGGAAGCTGTGACAGCTTTACCACGAATGAGCGTATTCGCTAATTTTTCAAGTAGAATGGCTTCGTATTCCTTAGGAACATCGACCACGGCAGAACGATCTTGAATGATGATCTTGCCGATTTCTTTACCTCTGAATGAGCCCGCTTCCGCGAACGCTG
>JAAZEC010000105.1 GCA_012512495.1 Erysipelothrix sp. | reverse complement strand
GTGCATATTGATTTTGAGGATGATAGACTGCCTCGACTTAAAAAAGACTCCTTCTATTTCTATCAGGGAGTCATTGAATCGAATGGTGAATCTGTACTAAAAGAGGACGAGCATGTTAGCTAGTCCTCTTTTAGTACAGATTCACCATTCGATTCAATGACTCCCTGATAGAAATAGAAGGAGTCTTTTTTAAGTCGAGGCAGTCTATCATCCTCAAAATCAATATGCACAAAACCATAACGCTTCTGATAACCATTCAGCCACGATAAGATATCCGTAAAAGACCATGTACAATAGGCTAGTAAATCAACACCTTCTTGAATCGCAAAATAACAAGCAAGGATGTGCTTCTTCAAGTAATCAATCCGATAGCCATCATGAATCCGGCCATCCTCAACCACATCATACGCACCCAAACCATTCTCACTAATAATCAAAGGCTTGCTATAACGCTCATGGATCTCAATCAATGACTGAGTCAAGCCATGGGGATCAATCACCCAATCCCAATCCGTATACTCAAGCTCAGGATTTTGCACCATCTTAAACAAACCAGGAACACCGGATTCCATAGAGGTACCCTTCTTCCCCGTCGTATTCAGTTTATTAAGACCCACCCCATCCACAGGATTATAAGCCAGCGTATTCGACTGGTAGTAATTAATCCCAATGAAATCAGAATGTAAGGCACCCTCTCTCAATAGTTCAATATCACCTTCAAGAATATCAGGAGCCAAACCAGCATTCCTCAAGTAGGAAAGACCCCACTTCGGATATTCTCCCTTGAAGTAGATATCCATATTGTAATGTGAAACCGTCTCATAATAACGCCTGCAAGCCTCAATATCCTCTTCACTATCCGAAGCAGGATAACCATTGCTGTAGGCAATCGAAGAACCAATCTGACCAGGATAACCATTCTCTTTGAATAGTTTCACCACGCTCGCATGAACCAGTGCCGTATGATGATACGTTTGAAACTTCAATTTCATATCCGATTTCCCCGGTGGATGCATCGCCAGCAAATAACCAAGTTCCGTAAAGATATTCGGCTCATTCAAGACAATCCAATACTTCACCCGATCACTGAAGTTCTCAAAACAAACCCTAGCATATTCCGTGAAATCCTCAATAATACGGCGAGATTCCCAACCAGCATACTCGTCCTGAAGTGCCTTCGGAAGATCCCAGTGGTAAATCGTCACCATCGGTTCAATCCCAACCTTCAGACACTCATCAATCACACGGTTATAGAAGTCAATCCCTAGCTGATTAACTTCACCACGACCCTGCGGCAAAATACGCGTCCAAGCAATCGAAAAACGATACGTTTTAAGACCCTGTTCACTCATTAAGGCAATATCTTCCTTGTAACGATGATAATGATCTGCTGCTACATCACCATTGGTCCCCTCAAATGTCTTGCCAGGAATCCTGACCCATTCATCCCAGATAGAGACTCCCTTGCCATCGAGATTATAAGCTCCCTCCACCTGGTAAGCAGCCGAAGCACTACCCCACAGAAAATCCTTATTAAACATCTGATTCATAGTCCACCATGAAATTCAGGGACGCTCCATACTTACTCGCTTTAATAACTTTCTTCGCAATTTTCACAGCCGACTCATCATCCGGTGAGATCCTAAAGAACAGTTTCATGCCCTCCTGTTTCACCCATTCAAAACTCACGCCCTCATAACTCTGAGCGTCAAACAGTTCCTTTATAAACTCCCTTTGCAAGGGACTAAACACAATAATCATTCATTACCCTCCTGACTATCTGATTTGATTTCTCGATCAATAATCGCCCGATCGATCTGATATAAACGCATCTTCAGTTTCTTCTTCGCAGAAGAGTTAAGAAGCGGAAAACTGAACAGTTTATAATTGAGATCAATTGTCTTTTTATCCGAAGAGCCATCCTCACTTAAGGTAACCTTCGTCTTATGTTCTCCCTGTTTCTCAAGCCAATAAGCCGATCTGATTGCTTGATCACCATAACTCGTCACAAACTCAATCCGCTGATTCAAGACAAGCTCAGTCACAGACTGTTCCACAGGGATAGACGACTTCTTGTACTTCATCGTCGTCTTATAACGATGGTTCAAAAGCCGATCAGGCTTGATTTTGAATTGATCAGCGAACATGTTAATTATGAAATCATAAACAACTTCATCACTATGAGACATAACTTTTGACACTTTAATCATTTTGTTTTCCTTTCCTTTTGAGAATAAACGCTGAAGACCATGAAGCCCTCAGCGTTTGAATAAATCCCAAGAATGTAATACCCTAAGCGTTTATGTTAGCTTCCTCAGCAAGACGTTTCTCTTCCTGCTTGTTACCCATATAAACAAATGGCAGGTAAATCAAGAAACCAATAGCAATATTAACCAAGGCAATAACAACCGCACCTATCGAACCATTCGTCGATAAGAAGGCATTCAAGACTGGAGGTGTCGTCCAAGGAACTTGGTTGACAATCGGACCAGCAAACCCAACGCTAGTCGCCACATAAGCAATTCCAGCAAGAATCGGCTGATTCAACACAAACGGTATGAAGTAAATCGGATTCAAGACGACAGGCAAACCAAACAAGACAGGTTCATTAATCATGAAGACTCCTGTAGGAAGTGACAGCTTAGCTATTTCCTTATCCTGTTTAACTTTAGAGAAGAAAAGTATCGCTAAGACTAAACCAATTGTACCACCCGAGCCGCCAAGATACACATAAGCATCCCAGGAACCACGGACCCAGACAGAAAGGCCATCAGCAACTGTTCTGGCACCATTAGTGTACATGTCAATATTATTAAGACCCAGTTGACCATAGATAGGATTCAAAACAGCTTCCAGCAGGTTAGCCCCATGAAGACCGAAGAACCAAAGGAACGGTACTAGGAATGAAATGATAAGTATCGAACCAATTCCTTGTGATAGACCTAAGAGCGAATTAGCTATTGTAGCTTGGAACCACACGAAGAAAGTTTCACCAGCAAACGCCGAGAAGCAATAAGCAACAATTCCCCAGAATCCAATGGCGAACGCACCCGGAATAACAGCTGAGAAGCCCTTGCCAACAGCAGGCGGAACTGAATCAGGAAGTTTAATAACCCATCCATTGTCAGTAATCTTCATGTAAATACCGCTAGCCACTAGACCAACAATCAAAGCAATAAACATGCCCTTAGCATCTAGGAAGTTGCCAGTGTCAGCATTTCCTAAAGCACCCACTACAATAAAGGAAGCAGCAGCAATAACAGCTGTAGACAATGCATCATGGTCTTCCGAAGAAGCACGTTGATAACCAATCGCAAAGACGAGGTAAAGCGAAATCAATGATAGTGTCCCCGCACTTAGATAATCAAATAGCGGAGCAATGTGCGCATAAGCCCACACAATAAATCGGTGTCCTTCTCCAATGTAGCCCGCTAATAAAGACCAAGGTACGAAGAAGACGTTGTTGAGTAGAACAGCAAATGCACCGACTAAAACAATAGGCATCAATGAAGCAAACGCATCACGAATCGCAACTAAATATTTCTGGCTGCCAATCTTTGCGGCAATCGGAACAAAATGAAGATCTAACCAATTAATAAAAGCATTCATAATATTCTCCCTTTCTTTCTTAGAGTAAAAGCTCATGGCAATGAATCACTGCGATGACATTCTCGGATTCATCGCATCCCCTTAAACTCTTGTGAAAAATAATTCATTGGTATAACTTTTAAGCTCAACCCCATTATACTCAGAAAGAAATCATTTGTAAACCCTTTCTTGTTAAATTCATTAGAATAAATTATAATTAACACAGAGGTACGATTATGAACACACATTTAAAAATTGTCACCTTCGGTGGCGGCTCATCATACACACCCGAACTCGTCGAGGGACTCATCAAACGCTATGATAGTTTTCCATGCACTCAATTCTGGCTCGTAGACATCGAAGAAGGCAAGGAAAAACTCGAAATCATCACCGAACTAGCCAAACGCCAGTTCAAGAAAGCAGGACTCCCCGTCCAGGTCCATTCCACTCTCGATCGAAGAGAAGCACTCAAAGACGCTGACTTTGTCACCACCCAGTTAAGGGTCGGCGGACTTGAAGCCCGCGCTCTAGACGAAGCCATCCCCGCCAAACATGGTGTCATTGGACAAGAAACCAACGGACCCGGCGGACTCTTCAAAGCGTTACGCACCATTCCAGTGATCATGGACATCATCAAAGACTGTGAAGAGCTCTGCCCAGAGGCATGGATTATCAATTTCACCAACCCTGCGGGCATCGTGACGCAAGCCATCCATGAGTACACTTCATGGAAACGTTTCATTGGTGTCTGTAACCTTCCCTACGGCATGCATGTCGAAGCCGCCCGCCTGCTCAATGCGGATGTTTCACGCATCCGAATCGACATGGCCGGTCTCAACCATCTAGTCTTTGGCATCAATGCCTATCTCGATGGTAACAACATGACCAAAGACCTGCTGAAACTCTATGCCAGCACGAGCGGCCTTGGCATGAAAAACATCGTGGATATTCCCTGGTCACAGGCTTTCCTTGACTCACTTGGCTATATCCCCTGTTCCTACCTAAGGTATTACTACCAGAAGGATGAAATGCTGAAAGCTCAAGAGGAACAAATGAAAACCAACACGACCCGCGCAGAAGTAGTCATGCGATTAGAGAAGGATCTGTTTGAACAGTACAAAGATCAGAACCTAGCTATTAAACCAAAAGAGTTAGAGCTCCGCGGAGGCGCCTACTACTCCGATGCAGCATGTAACCTCATGGACTCCATCGCCAATGATAAAAAGGATATCCAAGTCGTCAATACACCTAACCGTGGTGCGCTTCAGGGAATCGATCCCCATGATGTCATCGAGGTCTCTTCTCTCATTACAAAAGATGGGCCAACCCCCTTGACTATGCCGATTCTAAAACCTGGAGCTCTCGGAATCATCCAGCAAATGAAAGCATTCGAGAAGCAAAGTGCCTTGGCTGCTGTGAGCGGTCAATACCAGGATGCCTATCTGGCCATGGTCATGAATCCACTCGTTCAATCAGAACAGAAGGCCACCCTTATCCTGAATGAAATGCTGGAAGCACACAAACGCTATCTTCCTCAGTTTAATAGAAGAGAAAAATAGCCTAGAGTTAGCTACTAAAATGTTTAGCGACTTAGTCAATTCACTCAAACTTCCTTCAAATACCAGACAAAGGGCCAGCCTAAGATTATTCTTAAGTTGACCCTTTTGGTTTCTATTCTCAGATATAGTTGGAAAGTTTCAGGAACTTAGCACGGCGGTAGTGATGGACATCCACCGAACAAGCAAAGATTTTCCCATTCCTTAGCATTTCTACATTCTCAGTCTTCAAGGATGGCATACCATCCTCAAGACCTAATAAGACAGCATCCTCTGAACTCAGGATATCAGAACTGATAATCATGTCTACATAGCCAATTTCCAGTTTCAGTTCTTCACGGATGTAAGCGAAGATTGAGCTGGAGGCTATCTCCTGAGTGATGCCAGATACCACTTCAGAATTGTAGTAGGTATATTCAACTACAAAGGGATCCCCATCCACAAAGCGCAGGCGCTTAATATGATAGACTAGGGTTTCCGGGTCACACTTCAGTTTTGAGATGAGTCTCTCATGAGCCTTCTTCAACTCAAAAGAAACAATCTTGGTTGTGACATTCTTATTTTTAAATTGAGTGGTTAGACC
>JAAZEC010000013.1 GCA_012512495.1 Erysipelothrix sp. | reverse complement strand
CTTAGTGTATACGATTCATGTCGACTAAGCAACAGAAAAGCAGCTTATTGGCTGCTTTGGATTCTCTTCTTCAAATCGTCGAGTAAGTCAATTGTTTGCGGGTGAGTCAAGTTACGGGTGGCTGCCGCGACAGCGTGACCTCCCCCACCATATTTGGCGGCGATGTCATTAATCGCGAAGCCCCGTGAACGAAGTGACACGTTATAGGTGCCCCCTTCATTCACAAAGATAGCCCAGGCCTTGGCATTCTTCTTTTGTTTAAAGGTATTGACGTATTCCTTGGCCGTAGAACTGGTCAGTCCGTACTGTTCGATAATATCGGGTTCGATATACACATAGATCAGCTGACCCTCGCAGTCGCTCACGGCATTCTTTCTCAAGTAGGTCACGTAGTCAAAGATATTGTCATCGACACCCATCAGCTCATCACTGAGTTGTGCTAAATCGATGGGTCCGCTCTTGAGTAAGTACGTAGCGTTATCGAGTGTTTGCCAGTTGACCTTGTTGGTGGAGAACGAGAGTGTGTCTGTTTTCATGCCAATGAAGAGGTAAGTGGCACAGGCTAGTGAGACAGGATTGTCCTGAGTCGCCGCTCTGATGAACTCGGTGACCATTTCACAGGCACTGCTTTTACTGTCATTGACCAGATTGAAATGGGCGTAATCATCGACCGCTGGATGGTGATCAATCTTGACGATACTCTTGCCTAGCACATATCTTGGATCGTCAATGCGTTCCTTGTTGCTGGTGTCGACCACGATGACTAAAGAGTCCCTAATGGTGTCGTCGCTGATAAGGTCGGGTACGGGGAACAAGTGACGGGTTGAACCGTTGTTTTGTCCCACACCATAGACATTCTTCTCAGGATAAGTATCTTTGAGGTATTGAACGAGTCCCCATTGGGATCCGTAGGCATCCCCATCGGGATTGACGTGACGAAAAACCACGATGGATTGGTGGTTTTCGATGAGTTCAATAAGTTGTTTACTTGGTAATAAAGCCATAAGTGTCTCGTGCGATCACGAGTTCCTCATTGGTTGGGACGAGCCAGACCTGAACCTTTGATTCGGGTTTGGAGAGACAGACTTCTTCTCCACGGCTTTGATTGGCTTCATAGTCGAAGACGATGCCCATGGCTTCGGATAGTAGTTCAATAATTTTTGGACGGATGATGGTGTCATTTTCACCGATACCGCCTGTGAAGACGAGCGCGTCGACGTGTCCTAAGTGGACAAAGTAACTACCGACCACCTGAGCGACTCTGTTGGCATAGACCTTTTGAGTCAGGATAGCTCTTTCGTTGCCTTCGTTGATAGCGTCGTCAAGGTCACGGGCGTCACTGGATAGACCGGAGACCCCTAACATGCCAGATTTCTTGTTGAAGATATCGACGACTTCTTGAGCTGAAATGTTTAACTTCTCCATTAAGAAGGTCGTGATGGATGGATCGATGTCCCCGGAACGGGTTCCCATCATAATACCGGCGAGTGGTGTAAAGCCCATCGAGGTATTGACTGACTTGCCACCTTGGACCGCGGTGATGGAAGCGCCATTACCTAGGTGTAGGGTGATGACATTGGTGTCTTCAAGCTTCTTGCCCATGAGGCTAGCGACTCTTTGGGAGACAAATTGGTGGGATGTTCCGTGGAAACCATAGCGACGGATTCCGAAGTCTTTATAATATTCGTATGGAATTGGATATAGGAAAATATCTTCTTTCATGGTTTGGTGGAAGGCTGTGTCGAAGACCGCTGAATGAAGGGCGTCGGGTAGCTCTCTCTTGAAGGCACGGTAGCCAATTAGGTTAGCCGGATTATGGAGTGGTGCCAAATCTTGGAGGGCTTCCACGTCTTTTTCGACTTGATCATCAAAGATGACGGAACCTTTATAGAGTTCACCGCCGTGAACGATACGGTGTCCGACTCCGGAGATTTCACTGTACTTTTCGACAATCTTTTCGTCGACGAGTGCTTCTAATACTAGATTGGCAGCGACTGAATGGTCGGGGATTGGTAGTTTCTTTGTTTTCTTCTGCCCATTGTATTTAATGGTGAAGACACCCTCTTCGAGTCCGATGCGCTCGACTATTCCGGAAGTGAGCACCTCTTCCTCTGGCATAACGAATAATTGGAACTTGAGAGATGAACTCCCTGCATTGACTGATAGAATCTTAACCATTGTTTTCCTCCTCATATTGTTTAATTAATTGATCAACTTCGTCACTTTCGAGTGCTTTTAGAGCCTCTAGAAAGGCTTCTTGTTGATAATGTTTCTTTACTAAGCTTAATTTCTCTTCATATTCACTCAGGTTTAGTGTAACCCTTTTTATGATATCATAAATGGCACTCTTGGAGATACCTAAATCGTCAGCAATTTCCTGATAGGAGAGATCTTCCTTGTAGTAGAGATTCATGACATCGAGCTGTCTTTTTGTGAGTAAGAGTTCGTAGCGATCTAAAAGATCGTTCATAGCTTGGGTCTTCTTTAACAAATTACTCATGAGAGGTCTTCTTTGACGAGTGAATTGAAGTAGATATCGCGATGAAACACCCTTAAGTCATCGATTTGTTCCCCTAGACCGATGTAGGCGACTTTGAGTTTCATTTCCTCAATAATACTGAAGATGATGCCACCTTTGGCGGTTCCGTCCATCTTGGTGAGAATGATGCCATCGACTTCGGTGGCTTTGTTGAATTCTTGAGCCTGTTTGAGTGAGTTCTGACCGAGGGTCGCGTCGAGGACCAGGTAGGTAATGTCGGGTGCCCCTTCAATGAACTTGGTGAGGACCCGTTTCATCTTGGCGAGTTCACTCATTAAATTGACTTTTGTTTGTAGGCGACCAGCGGTGTCACAGATGAGAATATCGATGCCATCGACAAGGGCTTGCTTGCTGGCGTCTGCCAGGACTGAGCTTGGATCATCGTTCAACTTGCCGTAGTAACAGGGAATTCCAAGCTTCTCTGCCCATAACTGAAGCTGTGAGACGGCAGCGGCACGGAAGGTGT
>JAAZEC010000104.1 GCA_012512495.1 Erysipelothrix sp. | reverse complement strand
CTTGAAAATCGACCGTGACCGCTACCAGGTCACGATCGATAATGAATTAGTCCACCTCACGAAAAAAGAATACGACCTACTGTTGTATCTCGTAGAGAATATCGACCATGTCGTCTCAAGGGAACAGATACTGAATGTTATTTGGAACTTTGATTACGATGGCGATACCCGAATTGTGGATGTGCATATCTTCAAACTCCGCTCGAAACTAGCAAAATCAGAAAGCGAAATCAAATCCATACGAGGTGTCGGCTATGTATTCAAGGCGAAATAGACTCATCGCCATTTCAGCTCTCATTATCCTCTCCCTCGCGGTCTCTTTTATCGATGTCCGCTTCAGCGTCTTTTTTCAAGTCGTTTCCAGTGTCCTCGCCATCACACTACTTTTAACACTCACTGAAAAGCGAGCAGAAGAGAGCATTGGTTCACAATCAGATTTTTTACCCTACAGCCAGAGTTTCAGTGCACTCATTGAACAGATGCCCGTGCCACTACTTATCGTTAACAATGAGTCTCAGTTTCTATACGCGACACCATCCTTTAAACAACTCTTGATTCAACCAGCCAGTAAAATCAGCGAGTGTGACGTTGAAATGAGAACCATCCTGAATAATGCACTGGATCAATTAACAGTCGAACACTTTGAAGTAAACTACAACTTCAAAGTTTTTAACTTAGACTCGAAGCGAATCAAGCAACATCAACACCTCTTCATCTTTACCGATATCACCACCCAGGTCAGCGAAGAAAGAAACGCCAGACGTTTCATGGCCGATGCCTCCCACGAATTGAAAACACCCATCACAGCAATTAAGGGCATCACCGAAGTCTTACTGACGAACAATGAGACCGACGTGGAGATCATCCAGAAATTCTTGAAGCAAATCGAGATCGAGAGCGAGCGGCTTCACCTCATGGTCACCGACATGTTACTGGTCTCAAAACTCTCCCAGCATTATATAGTGATTGAAAAGAAGACCTTCGACCTCAAGGATTTAGTGAGTCAGGTCGAGGGAACTTTCAGCAAATACTATGAAAAGAAGGGGATACACTTAATCGTACCTGGGCACTCCCAGATGATATATGGCGATTATGAGAAGATCCTCACCATTGTTAACAATCTCGTCAGCAATGCCCTGCATTATAGCGAAGAGGGGCCGGTCATCCTCAAATATTATGAGAAAGATAACAATACGATAATTATTGTAGAAGATCGCGGTGTCGGTATTGCTCCAGAAAATATTCCTCAACTGTTTGAGAGATTCTATCGGGTAGATAATGCTCGAAACCGCAAAATAGGCGGTTCTGGCCTAGGTTTAAGCATTACCAAGCAGCTTGTCACTGAACATGGTGGCACAATAGAAGTCGATAGTAAGCTAGGTGAGGGAACGAAATTTGTTGTCTCGATTCCCAAAAGTTAACGCAATCTTAACTTAACTGCCATTGATTCTTAACACGCTTGCGATACTATATTTTCGCAGGTACAACTGCATGGAGGGAATATGTTTAAAAAAATACTACTAGTACTCACGGTCCTACTACTTATGGTAGGTTGTGGCAGCACAGCTAATAACAATCCAGATGGCAACAACAACAATGATAACAACACAGGATCAGAACCTAGCGTTATCAACGTGTACACACGTGATGCTACTTCAGGAACTCGTGAAGCCTTCGAAGGCGGAATCGGTCTTGCTGAAGATGGCCTAACTAGCGATGCTGTTGAAACATCAGGCAATGGCGATATGGCTTCTAAAGTTGGAGCAGACGCTCAAGGTGTTGGCTATGTCTCATTAACAACTGACCTTGAAGCAAATAATTTGACTGCAATTCATTACGAAGGTGTAGAACCTACACTTGCTAATGTCTTATCAGGAGAATACACACTCTCTCGTCCATTCGCAATGACAACTCGTGCATCTGGTGATTTCTCATCAGATAAGGTTGAACAAGTTGTCGCAGCATTCGTTGATTTCATTCTTCATTCAACAGAAGGCCTCTTGGCTGTTGAATCCGAAGGCGGTATCGTTGATGTTGACACAGGAACTGCTTGGGCAGAACTTGCTGAAAACCATCCGGTCTTTGAAGAAAGTCTTTCAGATGTAACCATCAGAACTGCTGGTTCAACGTCAGTTGAAAAGACACTTCAAGCAGCTCTAGAAGCTTTCCAAGCTGAAACAGGTGTTAACTTCGCAATGGCTCATACTGGCTCAGGTGATGGCTTCAAACGTGTCCTTGGCTCAGAAAAAGATGGCGCTAACGCAGCTGACATTGGCTTTGCTTCCCGTGAATTCAAAGCAGACGGTGAAGAAGCACAAGCAGAACTTGACAAGGCTCTTGTCGCTGAAGCTTACGCATTTGATGCGGTAGTTGTGGTCGTCAATTCCAGTAATACAGCAGTGACTTCATTAACTGCGGCTCAAATAGAACAAATCTATTCTGGAGTTATTACGGACTGGTCAGAACTAAAGTAAAGCAATTAGCAACTTAATATGCGCAAAGTCTTAGCAATAAACAGCTAAGATTTTGTCGCGTTTCTAGAGAGGAATCAGTATGAGTTTAATTAACATTCCAAAAAATGAAGGCTATCAAAAACGAAAGAAGATCATCAATAACCTGTTCACGGGTCTATTCTGGTTAACAGGTCTAATTTCAGCCATCTTTATCGTTTTGATCTTTGTGTTTGTTTTCCAAAAAGGATTCCAGGTCTTCCTGCCAGACTATCCGCACGGACAGGTTGATTTATGGCAGTTTCTAACTGGAACCACCTGGAGACAGGACCAAGCTATCTATGGCGTCGGTTTTATCATTATCAATACACTGATCTCAGCCATCGGAGCCTTAGTCATTTCTTTTCCAGTCTCCGTTTTAACCGCTCTCTTCATCGCAAAAATTGCACCAAAATCGCTCTCAGCAATCTTAACCACCGTCGTCGAACTCTTGGCCGCCGTGCCATCCGTCGTCTACGGGGTCTTCGCCTCCGGTGTTATCGTCAAGTTTGTCGAGTCTTTGGGACAAGCCCTGAACCAGCATACCTGGGGAGGTATCTCACTGCTATCGGTCATCTTGCTATTGGCGATCATGGTCTTTCCAACGATGACCTCACTCGCCATTTCAGCGATTCGCGCCGTACCCAAAGCCATTGAAGAAGGATCACTTGCCCTAGGGGCCTCGAAAACCCAAACCAACTTCAAGGTCGTGCTCATTTCTGCCAAGTCCGGTATCTTCGCCGGTCTAATTCTTGGCTTAGGACGAGCCTTCGGTGAAGCGACCGCCGTCTCCATGGTAGCCGGTAACAAGCTCTATGGACCCACCTTCAACCCCTTTGACATTACCCGAACCTTAACCTCTTCCATGCTATCGGGACTCAAAGAAACCACTGGGCTTGACTACGATATCCGCTTCTCAGTGGGTATTGTCCTCATGATTGTCATTCTAATTTCAAACTTCGCTATCAATAGAGTTAAACGTAAGATTGGAGACCAAGGGAAATGAGTAAAAAACAGATCAGAAAACTCAAAGACTCTTTCCTGAATGCACTGACCTACCTAAGCTCCAGCATCGCCATTCTGGTGCTGGTCGGCATCTTCGCATTCGTATTCATTAGGGGGTTCTCGACACTCAGTGTCGACATGTTAACCAGTGATTACTGGTCCGTAAACTACAAGCTGGCCCTAGAAAACAGTGAGGCTGGCAGCTATGAAAGGCCGGAGTCACTCAGTGAAGACATTATCTATTCAGAAAAATTTGGCATCGGTCTTAGCGATTTCACCAACAGAACTAAAAAGAAACAAGTAATTATAAGCTACATTCATCCAGATTCACCGTTCTCATCAGCCTATTCGACAACTTCTGGAGAGACACTCAACCAGCCTATGACGATTGAGCTAGATACCGTGCTCCAAAATATCACACTCATTCAAGAAGACGAATCAACCATTATTGTAGGTACCCAACGGAATCAAGACGCAACCACGGTAGTCAGCGCATTCGAAAATTCAACAGCTGTTTCATCCATGTTTATTCAAACGCAAGGTGGGGGCATCTACGGTTCAATTATCGCAACACTACAACTCATTGTCGTTTCCTTGTTGATATCACTTCCCATCGGAATCGGAGCCGCAATCTACCTTCACGAGTATGCGAAAGACACACTAATTACTCGTCTGATGCGATCATCGATCGAAATGTTATCAGGGATACCTAGTATCATCTTCGGCTTAATGGGGGTAGCCATTCTGTTCCCAATCACCTCGTTGATTGGGGCCAACTCAACCTCTGTCTTACTAGGAGCCATGACACTATCCGTCATGTTACTGCCGGTGATTATCCGTCAAACAGAGGAATCACTCATAGTCGTACCGGATGGTATTCGGATGGCCTCCCTGTCACTGGGAGCGACGAAGTCTCAAACCATCTTCAAGGTAATCTTACCGAGTGCTTTACCGGGTATCCTGAGTGCGATCCTGCTTGCGATTTCGCGGGTTATCGGGGAATCAGCCGCACTGATTTACACCATGGGTACTACGATTGTGGACGATCCAAAGATTCTTGAAGGGGCCACTTCGTTGGCTGTTCAGATCTGGCAGATCATGAGTGGCGAGCAACCTAACTTCGAGTTAGCTTCCGCGATTTCAATCGTGATTCTGGTTATCGTCTTAACCTTAAATCTTACTGTCAAGCTTATTTCCAATCGACTCAATAGAAAGTGGAGCACCTAGTTATGAATGAAATATTTAAAATAGACTCTTTACACTTATCCTATGGCAACAATGAGGCCCTCAAGGGTATTGATATGACCATCTATCGCAATAAGGTTACAGCTTTTATTGGGCCTTCTGGCTGTGGTAAGTCAACTTTTATTCGTTGTTTGAACCGTATGAACGACTTGATTGATAATGTGTCAATCACTGGTTCAATCAGATTCAATGACAAAGAAATCTATGATCCATCACTGGATATCGTTGATTTAAGAACCAAGGTCGGCATGGTATTCCAGGCTCCCAATCCATTTCCTATGAGCATTTTTGATAATGTCGCCTATGGTTTACGCTGTCAAGGGGTCAAGGACAAGAAGCTCTTGTCACAGGTCGTCGAGGAATCACTCAAGAAGGCAGCTTTGTGGGATGAAGTGAGTGATCGCTTGAATCAATCCGCTTTGAGGCTTTCTGGTGGTCAACAACAACGGCTCTGTATCGCCCGTGCCATTGCGCTTCAACCTGAAGTTATCCTGATGGATGAACCAACTTCCGCACTCGATCCGATTGCTACTGCCAAAATAGAAGAATTAATGGTAGAATTGAAGAGAGACTACACGATTATCATCGTGACACACTCAATGCAACAGGCAGCGCGTATTTCTGATCAGACGGCATTCTTCCTGCTTGGGGAACTCATTGAAATGGGCTCGACCAAGGAACTGTTCCATACTCCCAATGATCAACGCACTGAAGACTATATTACCGGACGATTCGGTTAGGAGGATTCACTAATGAGACTTGAAGAAAAACTGCACGCTTACGATGAACTCATTTTATTGATGGCTGAGCGGGTCAGACAGATGTTCACACTTTCTCGTGAAGCACTCAATACCTCGGACAAGGAGAAGGCCTTGGTCATTGTCGAAATGGACGATTACGTGAATCATTTTGACGAAGACATCAACTTGCGAGCCACAGAAATGCTGTCACTTTTTCAACCGGTTGCCAAGGATTTGCGGGCGATTATCGCTGGCATTAAGATTGCGACCGACTTGGAGAGAATAGGGGACTATGCCAAAAGCATTGCCCGTTTCATTGTCCGCAATGACAAGTTGGATGAATCGACGCTCAAAAGCTGTAATGAGCTCTTTGAGATAGCGATCACCCAATACGATTTAATGTTACAGGCGCTACGAACTAATGACCTCAAGCTTGCTTTCCAAGTTCCAGAAGAGGACGAGAAGCTTGATGCTGGCTTTATCCGCATTGTGATGGAAATTGAAGAGTCCATTCAAACACGCGAATTGGAATGGAAGATTCCACTCAAGATTGCTTCACTGTTGAGAAACCTCGAGAGGTCGGGCGATCATACTAAGAATATTTGTGAATCGATCATTTACAAAGTAAAAGGCCAACATATTGATTTTGGTTAAGAGAAGACTTCGTTAGTAAACGAAGTTTTTTCATCTTGAATTTATGTTATAATGACACTGGGTGAAACATATGAGAATTCAATTGATCAGTGAGGCTGTTGAGCCACGATGGAAGAACTACCGGCGGTTTTTAAAGCCCATTTTCAATAGTACCTTTCTAACAATCAATTATCAAAGCGAGAAAACAGATGCTACTGTTGTTTTAATTCGTGACGCAGAGATGCGCCGAATGAATAAAGAGTTTCGTAACATCGATAAAACCACCGATGTTCTAACCTTTATGGATGATGAGGAAGCAAGTTATTTAGGGGATGTTTTTGTTAATGTTGATGCGCTAGAAAGACAAGCGACTGATTATGGACACAGTTTGAAGCGAGAATTCTGTTTTCTAGTGACCCACGGCGCTTTGCACCTGCTGGGCTATGATCATCAAAATGAACAGGAATCCAAAGAGATGTTTTCTTTACAAGAGGAGATACTGCGTGAAATTGCGCCACGAATTACAAAAGAAGTTTGAGGCTTCCTTTAATGGCCTGAAGATCGTGCTCACACAGGACAAATCGGTAAAGGGGCACTTTGTGATTGCTAGTTTAGTGATTATTTTTTTTCTCTGGCAAGAAGTGACGCTCACTGACTGGATGGTAATTCTCATTGCGATTGGTTTAGTCATCTGCCTGGAAATGATCAATTCTTCAATCGAAGAATTAGCAGATTTCCTACAGCCAACGGAACATGAAGCTATCAAGAGAGTCAAAGACGTCGCAGCCGGAGCAGTGCTCTTTGCTTCACTGATCGCGCTAGTCGTAGGAATACTAATGATTATTAAATACGGAGGGATTCAACTATGAGCCAAAACAATGAACAACTAGTTAAGAAAGCCTTTATTGCAATGGAAAATGCCTATGCACCATACTCTAATTACCATGTCGGCGCTGCCTTGCGATTGAAGAATGGCGTTGAAATTATCGGTGCCAATATCGAGAATGCCAGTTTCGGAGCTACCTGCTGTGCCGAAAGGAATGCCATCTTCCAGACTTATTCACAGGGTTATCGTAAAGATGATATCGAAAGTATCGCCATTGTTTCTGATGGGAAATACCTAGCGGGTCCCTGTGGGATTTGTAGGCAGGTACTCTCTGAATTATTACCCCAAGATGCTCCCATTATTCTTTCTAATGGTAAAGAAACCATGGTCACCAACATCAACGAGTTGTTGCCACTTCAATTTGGCATCAAGGATGTCTTATGAGTTTTAAGTCGGGCTTCATTGCCATTATTGGGCGTCCCAATGTCGGAAAATCTTCCATTTTAAATCAGATCTTCGAGTCAAAAATTGCGATTGTTTCCGATAAGGTTCAGACAACGCGCAATCCAATTCGTGGCATTCTTAATGAGGAAGATTCCCAATTGGTCTTCATTGATACCCCAGGTATCCATGAGCCTAAAGACGAGTTGGGTAAAGAGCTCAATCGGGAATCTTTTGCCCAGCTAGAGGGAATCGACCTCATATTCTTCGTGATAGATGGCTCCGAGCGCTTTGGTCCACAGGATCAAAGGATACTGGATCGTATCAAAGGCGGGGAAACCCCAATCATTCTGGTGGTCAACAAGATCGATAAGCTCAGTAAAAGTAAACTACTTGCTAAGCTGAGTGAACTCAATGAACTTCATAATTTCGCGGCAATCATTCCTGTCTCAGCCGTTGAGAAAGATAATCTGGATACGCTTCTGAACGTGGCCAAAACCTATTTGCCAGACGATGTCGCTTACTTCTCAACGGAGGGTAAAAGCAGTGTCGATTATGAAAGAAGCTTCCTATTTTCCGAACTTATCCGTGAGAAAGTGCTGCACTTTACGCACGATGAGATCCCCCATGATGTGGCGATAGTGATTGAGAATCTAGAAGAGAGTGAGGACGAAATCTTTATCCAAGCGCTCTTGTTGGTTCAAAAGGCGTCACAGAAACCGATTGTCTTGGGTAAGCAAGGTCAGATGATCAAGAAGATCAGGTTAGCTGCACAACGCAGCATCAGGGCGTCACAGAACAAGAAGTGTACCCTTGAACTCTTTGTCAGAGTCGAGAAAGACTGGCGAACCAAAAAATCAAAAATTGAAGATTTAGGTTATGGCAATCAATAAACAAGATGAAGCACTCGTCTTGAAAATGACAAACTACCGGGAAAGCGATGGGATGGCCACTCTTTTATTGAAACAGGGCGGTCTACGACGCTTTGTCTATCTCTCTTACTACAAGCCAAATTCAAAGACACTGGCCCGGGGCATCCCTTTAACCAAACTGTTGATTCAGTACCAGTCAAAAGAAGAGGGACTCTTAAGGGCGAGTCAAATGGAAGTTATCGAAAATTACAACTTCATCAAGAGTGATGTAAAGCGCAATCTCTATGGTAATATCTATTGTGAGATGATGTTATCGTCAATCATTGATGAGTTCGCGTATTCTAAATACTTTGCGATGGGCGAGACCTATTTATCGCGACTGAATACCAAAACTAGTCCCGACTATCTGCTTGCCATTCTTGTGAGTTCGTTCTTACAGGCTCAGGGCTTACAGCCTCAGGTCGACTATGATGTGATTACCCATGAAACGAAAGTGAACCATTTTAGTATCCCAGAGGGTGGTTTTCGTAAAGTAAACAAGTCACTTTTTACCAATACACAGTTGAAACAATTGCGTTTATTGTTTAAAATGAACTTCTCTCACATTGATTCAATCGAACAGCAGCCAGTTGATGGTCTGGTCTTAAGTACAATGGTGGAGTATTTCACGTATCATAGCGGGATAAATCTTAAAAGCTGGGAAATTGCGTGTCAAATATAATATAATGTATCAATAAAGGAGATGGCTATGAGAAAGTTTAAATTTGATGAAATTACGGCTCACTTAAAACAGAGCGGCTTTATCTTTCAAGGATCTGAAATTTATGGTGGACTCGCAAACACCTGGGATTTTGGACCTTTAGGCATTAATCTAAAAGACAATATTAAGGAGCTCTGGTGGAAAGAGTTTATTCAAAAGGACCCACGAAACGTCGGGATGCAATCGGCCATTCTCATGAACCCGGCAGTCTGGCAAGCGAGCGGCCACCTAGACACCTTTAGCGATCCCTTAATGGATTGTCGCAACTGTAAGACAAGACATCGTGCCGACAAGCTCATCGAAGCTTATGACCACAGCGTCAATGCGGGTGCGATGGATAGGGCTCAATTGAAGGCTTATATTGTTGAACACGAAATCACTTGTCCTTCCTGTGGATCCAAGGATTTTACGGATATTCGCTACTTTAACCTTATGTTTAAGACTTTCCAAGGAGTTACGGAAGATAGCACAAGCACTATCTATCTTCGTCCAGAAACGGCTCAAGGGATGTTTGTTAACTTTAAGAATATTCAAAGGGCCTACCGCTTGAAGATTCCTTTTGGTATCGGCCAAATCGGCAAGGCTTTTCGAAATGAAATTACACCGGGCAACATGATTTTCAGAACCCGTGAATTTGAACAAATGGAACTACAGTTCTTCTGTAAACCAGGCACTGATTTAGAGTGGTACGCGTTCTACAAGCAAAAATGCATGGACTTCATGTTGAAGCTGGGCATTAGCCAGGAAAACCTACGCTTTCGTGATCACGACAAAGATGAACTCTCTCACTATTCAGTCGCCACCGTGGACATTGAGTATCAATTCCCATGGGGTTGGGATGAAATCTGGGGTATCGCCGATCGTACGGACTTTGATTTAACGGCCCACCAAACCCATTCTAAGGTATCGATGGAAGTCACTGACCCAGAGACCAACGAGAAGTACATCCCGTATGTCATTGAACCATCGGTCGGTGTCGAAAGATTAATGTTGGCTGTGATGTGTGAAGCCTACGATGTCGAAGAGTTGGAAGCCGATACCCGCATTGTGATGCATATGGCACCTCGGGTCGCCAGCACTAAACTAGCCGTGTTGCCTCTTTCCAAGAAATTGGGTGAGGGTGCCACGAAGCTGTACTTAGAGCTGTTGGAAGACTTTGAATGTGACTACGATGAATCAGGTTCCATTGGTAAGCGTTATCGACGTCAGGATGCTGTTGGGACTCCCTTCTGTATCACCTATGACTTTGATAGCGAAGAGGATCATAGTGTCACAGTCAGGCATCGTGATTCCATGGAACAGGAAAGAGTTAAAATTGAATCATTAACATCGTTTATCAAATCCTATTTATAGAATTGGGGAGCGATCACTATTATAAATGAGAAAAAGTTGAATGAAATTCGCGAACAGATAAACATCAGCGATATCATTTCAGATTATGTACCTCTGACACAAAAAGGACAAAATCAGTGGGGTCTTTGTCCTTTTCATGATGACAACAATCCCTCCATGTCAGTCTCAACTACGAAACAGATCTATAAGTGTTTTGTATGTGGGGCAGGGGGCAATGTCTTTACCTTTGTACGTGACTATGAAAACATCTCGTTTGTTGAAGCGGTAGTTAAGGTCGCGGCCACCATTGGCATTGATTTAAGCGACTCCCTAACACAAAATGTCTCCACCATCCCAGAGTCGACCAAGAAACAGCTAGACATCATGGATCAAGCGTCCAAATTCTACAGCTATCAGCTCAAGACCACCAAGGATAGCCTGGTCAGAGACTTTCTGATTAAACGCCGAATTGACGAGGACCTCATCAACACCTTCGAAATTGGGATTTCCTCGAACCAAAATCAGCTAAGCCAGTTCCTGCTCTCCAAGGGTCATCAGCCCGAAGATCTGGTCGAGCTGAACTTAGTCCGCAGAAACGAGACCAACTTCAGCGATGTCTTCTATGATCGCCTACTGTTTCCTATCAGCGACACGCAAGGCCGAGTTGTGGGCTTCAGTGGCCGGGCAATTCATCCCGAAAATGACATCAAGTATGTCAATACCTCAGTCACTCCTATTTATACCAAGGGCGAATTACTGTATAATTATCATCGCATCAGTAATCGTGAGCTTAAAAAAGATCCACTGGTTATTTGTGAAGGAGTCATGGACGTGTTGGCCTTCCATCGTGCTGGACACCAACGGGTGATCGCCAGCCTAGGTACGGCACTGACAGACGTACAGGTTTCGTTGATTAAGCGTGTGAATTCACCTGTGATACTGGCTTATGACAAGGACTCTGCCGGCATCAGTGCAACCTACCAGATTGGTAAAGCGCTCAGTGATAGGGGCGTTAAGCTGTCTGTTTACAATAATACCACGTCACTGGATCCGGATGAGTACCAGAAGGAAAAGGGATCGATCGCTTTGTTGGAGACGCTGAAGAGCTCGAAGCACTGGCTGGAATTTGTCATTGAATATGCCAGCAGCCTCTATTCGTTGCATTCCTATCAGTCCAAGAGGGAAGTTGTTTCGTTTGTTCTACAACATCTCGTTATCGCTGAATCCTTTGATCAGACTTATTTCATTAACCAGTTGGCGGACATAACGGGTTTCAATAACATTGAACTCCATCATCAACTATCTAATATTGATAAGAAACAGGTTCAGCTATCAAAACCCAAGCGACGAATCAGTCAGCCGAAGGTTCATCTACTACGAAGTGAGAATGAGATACTGAGTTTAATTATCAATTCAAAACAGGCGGCCTATTATTTCAGGGATGAATTAGGATTCCTAATCAATAGCGAAGCCAATCAATTAGCGCTTATGATTCTTGAAGCCTATTCCCAAAAAGACGAGGTGAATGTGGCTGATCTGTTAAATAAGCAGCTATCACCAGTTCAAAGTAAGATCTTAATGGATATCACCAGCGAAGAAGAAGTCCCTTTTGAGAACATCAAGGGAATGCTGGAAGATGATATGAGACATATACAAATGGCGGCGATTGACCAGCAGATCCATAGCTTGCAAGTTGCGGCCAGAAACGAATTAGATAACAACAAAAAGATTGAGATAGGGCAAGAAATCGCCCGCTTGGTCTTAGAGAGAAATAAAACTGGAAACGAGGATAAAAAGCATGAAGAAGTTTAAGACACTTGATGAGCTGAAGAAGGATTTTATCAAGATATATAAAGAGAAAAAGAAACTGACTCAGGAACAAGTTGATTCCATGATCGATCACCTGGACTTAGGCGACGACGAGATGGAACAACTGATTGAGTGGTTTGGTGAGGAAAAAATCAATGTCTCAGACGTTTCACTCGACGAACTCGACGAAGCAGATGTACCTGACAATGAAGACGATCTCAATGATGTTGAAGACAACGAAACTGATTATAGTGATGACTATTTCACGGGTGAGGAAGGGGACGAACCTTTCGATGAATCACTCAACAAGGTGGATTTATCGTCCTATGAAAACAAGTCCATCAATATCTCAAACGTCAGAATTAACGACCCCGTTAAGCTCTATCTAAAAGAAATCGGGCGCGTCAACCTGTTGGAATCGGAAGACGAACCGGAAATCGCTCGTCGTATTGAAGATGGCCTGAAGGCCGAAGAACTGCTTCGCCATATGTTTTCAGACACGTTTGCATACAGTGAAGAAGACATGGAAGCCATGGATTTCGAAGACATTGAGTTCAAGCTGTATCAACACTACAAAGATGATGAAACTGCCATCGCCTATATCAAGAACTGTTCAAGCACGCGCCATGATGGAGCGGAAGCCAAACGGATTCTAATCTCAGCGAACCTACGGCTAGTTGTCTCTATCGCCAAGAAGTATGTCGGACGCGGTATGAGCTTCCTTGACTTGATTCAAGAAGGCAACATGGGTCTTGTTAAAGCGGTCGAGAAGTTTGACTATAAAAAAGGGTTCAAGTTCTCTACCTATGCCACTTGGTGGATCCGTCAAGCTATTACCAGAGCTATCGCGGACCAAGCTCGTACCATCAGAATTCCTGTCCACATGGTTGAAACTATCAATAAATTGACTCGCATTCAGCGTCAACTGGTCCAAACTCTGGGAAGAGAGCCAAGCGCTGAAGAAATCTCAGAAGAAATGGGCACTGTCTCACCAGAGAAGGTCCGTGAAATCCAGAAGATTGCCATGGAACCAGTGTCACTTGAAACACCAATCGGTGAGGAAGATGACTCCCATCTCGGCGACTTCATTGAAGACAAGGACATCATGTCACCAAGCTCTTATGCCAATAATGAGCTGTTGAAGGACGAAATCAATAACGTATTGGTCGGTCTGACTGAGCGTGAAGACAAGGTGTTACGCCTTCGTTTTGGACTCTACGATGGACGGACGCGCACTCTGGAAGAAGTTGGCAAGGAATTCAACGTCACTCGTGAGAGAATCCGTCAGATTGAAGCCAAGGCACTGAGAAAACTGAAACACCCTAGCCGTTCCAAGAGGCTTCGTGATTTCATGGATCGGAACTAGTGAATCTTTCCATTCGTCTTGAGAGCATTATTTCGATGGTATCACCAGTGGAAACGCTGGCTGATATCGGGACTGACCACGCCTGGCTGTTGATAGAGCTTCTGAATAGAAACATCATCCAGCAAGGTATTGCCATTGATAACAAGGAAGGTCCGTTGGCCATTGCTCAAAGAAATGTGGCCTCTGAAGGTCTAACTGACAAGATTAGCCTACTTAAAAGCGATGGAGCTTTAAAGCTAAAGACACCTGCCCAGGCCTGGGTCATTGCGGGGATTGGTGGCGAAAACACACTGGAAATTATCGAGAACTCCCTGTCTCAGGCACAGCAACTCGAACAGTTGATTCTGGCGCCCCATTCCAAGATTGAAATTGTTAGGGCTAGGCTGGCAGAACTGAACTTCACGGTTAGGTCCGAGCAACTGGTGAAAGACGAGAAGTTCTATGTCATTATCAATGCTCAATATAGCAAGAATCAACAACAACTGACTTTAAAAGAGACCTATTTAGGTAATTTAGAGAGCGATCCGTTGTATGAAGAATACGTGAGTAATCTCTTGGAGACTTATCAACAGATTCTGACTCTTCAAACGCGCAAGGATCCGCTTCTAAAAGATGTAATTGAAATGCTAGAAACTGAATTAAGAGAGAGAAGGTGATTCGATGATACTAAATGACAAAGCACTTGAACTATTTAAACTAGAAGGCTTCACACAACTGACTCCAATCCAAGAGAGCATTTACCAACCGGCCATGAAGCGTCGGGATATTATCGCACAATCAGCGACTGGCACCGGTAAAACACATGCTTTTTTGTTCCCATTAATCAACCAGCTAGATGAGACATCCAATAACTTGCAGGCAATCATTATGGCGCCGACGCGAGAATTAGCGATGCAGATCTATCAGTTTTCAATGCGGATGAAGGAAATCAGCAAGGATTTACGAATTGAGCTGATGACCGGTGGAATGGACCGTGAGCGTATGAAGAAAAGAGTCAATGTGCAACCACATTTGGTCATCGGAACGCCCGGTCGTCTGAAGGATATGTTTATGGAAGGTGGTTTGCGCTGTGATCAGGCCGATACCGTCATTCTCGATGAAGCCGACATGATCTATGAGTTTGGTTTCCTTGAAGACGTGGACATGATCCTGGAACAAATGAACAAGCGGGTCCACATGATGGTGTTCTCGGCCACGATACCCGAACAACTTCAACCTTTCATTAAGCGCCACTTACACAAATCACTCTCTTTCCGTATGGAAGAAGCATCTGCCATGAATCCCCATGTGGAACATGTGCTGATTCAACAGAAACATAAGACTTATTCGGAATCACTATTGGATTTATTGGCTGTCATTGAGCCATCTGGCTGTATCATCTTTGCGAATACGAGGGTGGACGCTAGTGAAGTCGCTGCTTATCTACGCGAACATGGTGTGAATCCCCTTGAATTACATGGTGACTTGACACCCCGTCAGCGCCAACAGAACCTCAATCGCATTCAAAATGACGAGTTGGTTTACTTGGTAGCCACCGATATCGCTGCCAGAGGACTCGATTTACCACAGGTCTCACACGTCATCTCCCTTGGTTTTCCGAAGCAATTGGACTTCTACGTCCACCGTGCGGGAAGAACGGGGCGGGCTGGTAAAAGCGGTATTGCCTACACGATTGTAAATAAAGAAGATCAGAAGAGCATTGACCGTCTGGGTTCTACTGGTATCAAATTCATTTATCAAAGCATTCGCGATAAGAGTTTGGTAACGACCCGAAACTTCTTTGTCAGAAAAAAAGTTGCGAAGGCGGTTGATCCAGAAGTAGCACAGATTCTGAATCGTAAGGATAAGAAGGTAAAACCTAATTATAAAAAGAAGCGTCGCGAACAAGTTGAGAAATTACAACGCAAACAACATCGCGAAATGATTCAAAAAAGCATTACTGAACAGAAGAAGACAAGAGCGAAAGCCAAACAGAAGGACAAATCCTAAGCACTGGGTTTGTCTTTCATTTTGAGTGTGGTTTGTTTATAATAAGGCAGTGGAGTGAGACGATGAAATTTCCTTTTAAGAAGAAAATACAACCAATTAATTACAAAAATCCACTCGATCAAGAGAAAAGACTGAAGAATCACGCGAATTCGGTCAATACCCGCTTGATTGTTTTCATTGTGGTGGTCACCTTGTTAATGGGGGTCCTGATTGCTCGCTTGTATGAAATCCAGGTAATTGACTATAAGAATAACCTGGCCTTGGCACAGGAACTAAAGATCACCACGAACTCATCCCTCAACCCCAGAGGTAACATTGTCGACCGTAATGGCACAGTGCTCGTCAGTAACCGTGAGCTATTAACCATTACGTACTCCCGGCATGCCTTCGAGACCACTGCCAGCATCTGGAAGAAGGTAGAGTTGTTTGTGACGCTATTCGATGTTGAGACCGATCATTTCATTAAACGGGATCTACAAGATGCCTATCTGATTTTCTATCCCGAAGCAGCGGACGACCTCACCACCGACGAAGAACGGGCCCAATATCTGGCGAATGAGTTGAGTGACAACCAGATTTATCAGCTACAAGTGGGCAGGGTTACCGATGAAATGATTGATCAAATTAGTGATGACCAGCTGGAACAGTTTGCTGTGTACCAAAGGATGGCAATAATCCCGGGCATCATCAAAATCATCAAAGAAGACATTGATGCGAATGAAGTAGCCTTGCTGTTAGACAATATCGATCAGTTGGGCGGCTTTAATGTAACCCTTGACTGGAGTCGCCAGGTGGCGGATGATCAACAGATTGGTGCGATTCTTGGTGGCCTCTATACCAAGGAACAGGGTTTGCCACTCGATATGTCGTCCTATTATTTGTCTAAAGACTATAATATTAAGGATGCGGTAGGACGCTCTGGTCTAGAAGCGCAGTATCAAGATATCTTAAGCGGTGAGAAATCCGTCTATACACTAGTCTATGATGATGAAGGGTACGCTCAGATTGAAACCATCTATGATGGACAACCTGGGGCTACCGTGCGAACCACCATTGATATCGACTACCAAAATCACCTTGAGAAGGCCATGATTGAGT